>JAAYPN010000158.1 GCA_012519775.1 Aeromonadales bacterium
GCAAACAGCTAAAAAGCTATCTTATTGTTTTGTATATCAAATTTTTAAAGAACTTTTGTTTTGTTCATACCAAAAGATTTTCTTATAAATTATCAAATAGTTATAAGTTCTTAGGTATAATAAAAAAATAGAATTTACTCACACAATCGTTAAATTGTAAACATTTGCGGTCTAATTTAGTCTATAATTGATGACAAAGATTAATAGTTAATTTAAATTTATATAGTAAGGAGCAATCATGCGCTTTTTTATTGATACAGCTAATGTAGAAGACATTCGTAAGGCTAATGATTTAGGCGTTATCTGCGGTGTAACAACAAACCCATCACTAATCGCTAAAGAAGGTTTAAAGTTTGAAGACGTTATCAAAGAGATCACCTCAATTGTTGATGGTCCTATCTCTGGTGAAGTAAAGCCAACAACATTAGACTTTGAAGGTATGATGAAAGAGGCTCGTGAGATTGCTGCAATCCATCCAAACATGGTTGTTAAGATCCCTATGACTGTTGAAGGCCTAAAGGCATGCCACCAGTGTAAGAAAGAAGGTATCAAGACCAACGTTACCTTAATCTTCTCAGCTAACCAGGCATTATTAGCAGCACGTGCTGGTGCTACTTACGTTTCACCATTCATTGGTCGTTTAGATGATATTTCAGAAGATGGTCTAGATTTAATCCGTACTATTTCTGATATGTTCTCAATTAACAACATCGATGCACAAATCATCTGCGCATCTGTAAGAAACCCAATCCACGTAATGCAGTGTGCATTAGCTGGTGCTGATATAGCAACAGTTCCTTACAAGGTTATTGAGACTATGGTTCACCACCCACTAACCGATCAGGGTATTGCTAAGTTCCAGGCTGACTACAAGAAAGTATTTGGCTAACAGATAATGAAGATGCCGACAAATGTCGGCTTTTTTATTGTGTTTGATATTTATTTTCTTTACAGAATTGAGTTTTCACTTAACTTTGTAAAGAGAGTAGATCGAAAACAGCAGAAAATGCCTTTCTTAGGTGTGCTCATCTCATTTCAAAAAAGTCAAAACTTATGAAAATAAGGACATTTTATTTAAAAGTGTTTTTATAATCAGACGTTTTGATAGATAATATATAAATATTCATTAAATAGTTTTTTAAAATTATTCTGTTGAGGAGTTTTTTTATGGCAAATTACAGAGAGCTTGCTAATGCAGTACGTGCTTTGAGCATGGATGGTGTTCAGAAAGCTAACTCAGGTCACCCCGGTGCACCTATGGGTATGGCTGACATGGCAGAGGCTTTGTGGCGTGGTTTCTTACATCACAATCCTAAGAATCCTAACTTTGCTAACCGTGATCGTTTCGTTCTATCAAACGGCCACGCTTCAATGCTTATCTATTCACTACTACATTTAACTGGTTACTCTCTTTCAATTGATGATTTAAAAAGCTTCCGTCAATTAGATTCTAAGACTCCAGGTCACCCAGAGTACGGTGATGTTCCAGGTGTTGAGACAACAACAGGTCCTCTAGGTATGGGTCTTGCTAATGCTGTTGGTATGGCAATGGCAGAGCGTATGTTAGCAGGCGAGTTCAACAAAGACGGTTTCGACATTGTTGATCACTACACCTACGTATTCATGGGCGACGGCTGCTTAATGGAAGGCATTTCTCACGAAGCATGCTCATTAGCAGGTACTTTAGGTTTAGGCAAGTTAATCGCTTTATACGATTCAAACGGTATTTCAATCGACGGTTCTGTAAAGGGCTGGTTTGCTGATGATACCAAGAAGCGTTTTGAAGGCTACGGCTGGCAGGTAATTGAAGTTGTTGATGGTAATGACGGTGCTCAGATCCGTGCAGCTATCGAGCTTGCAAAGGCAGACACAACCCGTCCTTCAATCATCATCTGCCCAACCACTATCGGTTTTGGTTCTCCTAAGAAGGCTGGTACTTCAGCTTCTCACGGTGCTCCTTTAGGTGATGAGGAAATCGCTGCAACTAAGGCTGCTTTAGGCTGGAATTACGGTCCATTTGAAGTTCCACAGGAAATCTACAAAGAGTGGGATGCAACTGAGGCTGGTGCAAAGCTTGAGAACGCTTGGAACGATTTATTCGCAAAATATAAGGCTCAGTACCCAGAGTTAGCATCTGAGTTCGAGCGCAGAATGTCAGGTAAGTTACCTGTAGACTTCAAGGCAAAGGCAAAGGACTGGGTTGATTCATTACAGAAGAATCCTGATCCTAAGGTTGCAACCCGTAAGGCAGGTCAGATTGCTCTTGATTTCTTCGGCTCAATCCTACCTGAGTTAGTTGGTGGTTCAGCTGATTTAGCACCATCAAATCTAACCATGAACAAAGAATCAAAGGAAATCCTACCTGGCAACCTAAATGGTAACTACATCCACTGGGGTGTACGTGAGTTCGCTATGTGCGCAGCTATGAACGGTATGCAGTTACACGGTGGTTTCCGTCCATACGGCGGTACCTTCCTAATCTTCTCAGATTATGCAAAGAACGCATTACGTATGGCTGCTTTAATGAAGGTTCCTACATTATTCGTATTCACCCACGATTCAATCGGTGTTGGTGAGGATGGTCCTACCCATGAGCCAATCGAGCAGATCGCTTCATTAAGAGTATTACCAAACTTCGACCAGTGGCGTCCTTGTGATATGGTTGAGTCAGGTGCTGCATGGGCAAACATGATTGAAAGACAGGAAGGCCCAAGTGCAATCATCCTATCACGTCAGACCTTAGAGCAGATGCCACGTACTCAGGAGCAGGTTGACAACATTTCTAAGGGTGCATACGTATTAAAGGATTGTGAAGGCACTCCTGATGTTATCCTAATGGCAACTGGTTCTGAAGTTGCACTAGCTTACCATGCAGCTGAGCAGTTAGCTCAGGAAGGCAAGAAGGCTCGCGTAGTTTCAATGCCAAGCACTGACGTATTCGACCGTCAGAGCGAAGAGTACAAAGAGTCAGTTCTACCTAAGGCTGTACGTGCTCGTGTTGCAGTTGAAGCTGCTATGTCAACAACCTGGTTCAAGTATGTTGGCTTAGATGGTGCAACTGTTTGCTTAGACCACTACGGTGCATCAGCTCCAGCAGGCTTACTGTTCAAGAAGTACGGCTTCACAGTAGAGAATGTTGTTGAAACCGCTAAGAAAGTTATTAAGTAATTGATAACTATGTAGAATAATGAAAAGCTCAGATCGTAAAAAGGTCTGAGCTTTTTTAATATTTACAGTGTTTGAAATTTTACAGAAACATATAATTTCTATTACGTGAATTTATTAACATCCAATTTATGAAATATGGTTTCATCTTAGTGAAAAAGTAATAGTAAAAATTGAAATTTTTTTAACCTGTGCTAAAATTATTAGATGTTAATAAGCTTAGTTTAAAGTCTAACAAAGACAATTAATAAGAGGAAAACGAACTATGGCAATTTTAAAGATGGCTGACCTTGATCTTAAAGGCAAGCGCGTACTAATCCGTGCAGATTTAAATGTACCTTTAAAAGATAGCAAGGTTGCATCAGACAAGCGTATTATGGCTACCCTACCTACAATCAAACTAGCTTTAGAGAAGGGTGCTAAGGTTATGGTAATTTCTCACTTAGGCCGTCCAGAGGAAGGCGTTTATGCTGAGGAGTTCTCATTAAAGCCTGTTGCCGATTACCTTGCAACTAAGCTAGCTGGTGTTAACGTTCGTTTAGAGAAAGATTACTTAGACGGCTGTGATGTAAAAGAAGGCGAGTTAGTAGTTCTAGAAAACTGCCGTTTCAACAAGGGCGAGAAGAAGAACGCTGAGGACCTATCAAAGAAATACGCTGCATTATGCGACGTATTCGTAATGGACGCTTTCGGTACTGCTCACCGTGCACAGGCAACTACCTACGGTGTTGCACAGTTTGCTGATGTAGCATGTGCAGGTCCTCTACTAGCTGCTGAGCTTGAGGCTCTAGGCAAGGTTATGGATAACCCAGCACGTCCAATGGTTGCTATCGTTGGCGGTTCAAAGGTTTCAACCAAGCTACCTGTTCTAAACAGCCTATTAAAGGTTTGCGATCAGTTAATCGTTGGTGGTGGTATTGCTAACACCTTCATCGCATCAGAAGGCCACAATGTTGGTAAGTCACTATGCGAGAACGATCTAATCGGAACCGCTAAAGATTTAGCTTCCAAGACCAATATCCCAGCATTCGTTGATGTTGTAGTTGGTAAAGAGTTCGATGAGAAGACTCCAGCTGTTACCAAGGATTTATCTGAAATCGCTGATGACGACATGATCTTCGACTTAGGTCCTAAGTCAATGGCTAACATCAATGAAGTTATCAAGAATGCTAAGACCATCCTATGGAATGGCCCAGTAGGCGTATTCGAGTTCGATCAGTTCGCTGCTGGTACCAAGTCAATGGCTGATGCAATCGCTAACTCAGCTGCTTTCTCTGTAGCAGGTGGTGGTGATACAATTAACTCAATCCAGAAGTTCAATGTAGCAGACAAGATTTCCTACATTTCTACTGGTGGTGGCGCATTCCTAGAGTTCGTTGAGGGTAAGAAGTTACCAGCTGTTGAAATCCTAGAGAAGAGAGCTACTGAATAATCAGCCTTCTAAAAACGCCAGCCTTAGTGCTGGAATTTGTGCTATAAAAATTTCTTTTTTTTAATATAAAAGGTAAATAATCTTATGACTAAGATCCTTGATGTTGTAAAGCCTGGTGTCGTTACCGGTGAAAACTTACAGAAATTATTCGCTGTTGCAAGTGAGAATGGTTATGCATTCCCATCTGTAAACTGTGTTGGTACTGATTCAATCAACGCTGTTATCGAAGCTGGTGCTAAGGCTCGTTCAGCTGTTATAGTTCAGTTCTCAAACGGTGGTGCACAGTTCCTAGCAGGTAAGGGCCTAAAGAGCGAAGAGCCACAGAAGGCTGCTATCCTAGGCGCTATCTCAGGTGCTTTACACGCTCGTAACGTTGCAGAGTACTACGGTGTTCCAGTAGTTGTTCACACTGACCACTGCGCTAAGAATTTACTACCATGGATCGACGGTTTACTAGATGCTGGTGAGAAGTACTATGCAGAGCATGGTGAGCCATTATTCTCATCACACATGATCGATTTATCAGAAGAGTCTCTAAAGGACAACGTAGCTCTATGCTGCAAGTACTTAGAGCGTATGTCTAAGATCGGCATGACTCTAGAATTAGAGTTAGGCTGCACCGGCGGTGAAGAAGACGGCGTTGACAACTCAGATAAAGATGAGTCAGATCTATACACCCAGCCAGAAGACGTAGCATATGCATACGAGGAGTTATCAAAGATTTCTCCAAACTTCACTATCGCTGCTTCATTCGGTAACGTACATGGTGTTTACAAGCCAGGTAACGTTAAGTTAAAGCCAACCATCCTACGTGATTCACAGAAATACGTTCACGACAAGTTTGGCACAGCTTCAGACAAGCCTTTAAACTTAGTATTCCACGGTGGTTCAGGTTCATCAGAGCAGGAAATCCGTGAGTCAGTATCATACGGTGTTATCAAGATGAACATCGATACCGATACTCAGTGGGCAACATGGGAAGGTATCCTAAACTACTACAAGGAAAACGAGAACCGTTTACAGGGTCAGTTAGGTGATGGTACCGATCCAGACGTTCCTAACAAGAAGTTCTACGATCCACGCGTATGGTTACGTAAGGGTCAGGAATCAATGATCGCTCGTTTACAGGAAGCTTTTGAGCGTTTAGGTTCAAAGGATTCTCTATAATTTAATTCTTTATTAAATTATCGAAAACTCCTGCTGATGTAAGTTGGCAGGAGTTTTTTATTTCTGAAATCTTATAAATAGTAACAATAGAGAATAGTTATCTGATTAGTGTAGATCTATTCATAAATATCTAATACATAGCCATCTGTGAGCATAATATTCATAAATCGACATATATAGGCTGTCTTATGATACTTTTGTGAATGTGATGATTAAAGATAAAAAAATAGGAAGGCATTTGCCTTCCCATTTTTTAAACAAACTATATTAACTGAATAGAGATCTGATGTAGCTTAGTGAAGAATTATAGCTAGACATCAGTGAATCTAGGTTACCGTATTTGGTACGTAACGATTCCTCATATTTAGATAATTTCTCTTCATTAGTTGTTTCTTTTTCAGTGTAACTATCAATAGTCTTCTGAAGATTATCGCTTCTTTCATCAAGAATACCACCTGTTTGAGTGTAGTCATTTAGGAAAGTACTCATATTCTTTAAAAGACCATCATCACCTGTAAACAGATTAACAACAGAGTTAAATGAGTTATTGATAGCATCCTTAAACTTGGTTGAATCTAGGCTTAGGGTACCATCCTTAGCAAAATCCAAACCGCAGTCAAAGATTGACTTACCAGAGTCGCTGTTCTCATAGCGTACAACCATTGATGATAGAGCATTCTGAAGAGACTTTAACTGTGAATCACCTGCCAGGTTGCCACCGTCATACTGGTTCTCACCATCTTCATATGTATCACGCTTATAAAGGTTATTCATCTTGGTCATCAGAGAGTTGTACTGATCGATAATGTTCTGCATTTTATTCTTTGCAGCATCAGCATCGGTTGTAACAGCAACGTTGTATGATTTTAAGCCAACATTACCAGATGCATCAGTTTCTTTTTCTGATACCTGATTTACCTCAAGGGTTAAACCTGAGATCTGATCTTCAAAGCGGTTGGTATGAGAGGTAACAGTCTGACCGTCAAGAATTACGGTAGCATCCTTACCTTCATTGTAGTTCCAATTGCTTCCTGATGCTGAAGTAACAGCACCATCAACAGTCTGTGTATCAGTTGATTTATCAAAATTAAAGATATCAAGGCTCTGGTGATCTCCATCTACAGTACCAGTTGTTTCTGTTGTGATCTTAATATCAGATGTGCCTTTACCAGTTGAACCTGAGTTGATGGTAAAAGAGTAGCCTGAGTCAGTTTTGATTAATCCAACATTCAAATCATAGTCATTCTGGTTTAATCTCTTACGAATAAGCTCAAGGGTGTCACCTTCTTGAATATCAACAGTAAAAGTTCTCTCACGAGTCTGCTCAAGACCATTATCATCTTTATAGGTTTCCTGACCTAAATCGATAGTGATTTTACCTGCTGCAAAAGAGTTTTTAAAACCATCTGCTGTATTGAAATTCTGGTGCACAGATTCAGCCTTTGCAAGCTGAGTAACTGTTAAATCAAAGTTGGTGTTTGTACAGTCAGAATCAGCTGTAATGGTAAAAGCATTGTATGTAGAGCTTTGAGTAGTGGTAACTTTATGAGTATTCATAGAGTTATCTTTAGTTAAATCCTCACAAGCTGTTTTAAATGCTTTTAAAGCGCTTTTAAGTTCAGAAACACCTGATTTCTCTGATTGAGCTAATGCTTTACGAGTGCTTGTTTGCCTTTCTAGAGAATTTTTCTTTGCACTGACAGATGCCTGAATGATGGACTCAAAGTCAACACCTGATCCGGCGCCTGCATTTGTAATTGTAGTTGCCATATTTCTGTCCCCTCTTAATACTTATAGAAAGTATAGCGTTAAAACCCACCTCATGCTTAGATATCGGCATAAAAATGA
>JAAYPN010000159.1 GCA_012519775.1 Aeromonadales bacterium
TAGCAGTTCTTGCTCATCTATCACTACTTTCTCAAGTCTCTTGCTAACGTTGAATCCATCAGCCTCGAAGTTATTTTTTCAGTAGCAGTACAGCCGCAAAAGTTACAGCAAAGTACTCTGTATTTGACCTTGACGACTGTAGGAAAGCCATACATAGTAGGCTCTTTTATAGTTCTTACCCCTGTATTGATGTACCACTACATCATGACTATGGCAGTGTGGACAAACAGGAGGGGTATTGGGACTTAGGTCTAATGTTATTAAATTGGCTTTTTCATCAATCCTATAGCATGTAACGTCATGTTCAGGATAGATTTCAGAGAAGAATTTGTAAAATGTCCATGGGGTGTTCCTTTTGGTTTTTTAGTTATTACCATTTTAAGTGAACAACCCTTTTTTTTTGCAATTTTTTCTACAGAATTAACCTAGTTGATTTAGACTAGCAACAGCTTTTCGGAAGAACCAAAATATTAGCTGAATAATGATTTAATTTTTATAAATACGTTGCTTAAGCTAATATCAAATAACTGTGTAAACATGATGATGAAAATTAAAGCAGGGATTACATACTTTAATAACACCTTAAATACGCCGTACCAAACGAACTTGAATCTGCCGTCTGAAGTTAATTCGCATTTTATTTGAGCTTCAGTCATCTTCCAACCTACAAACAGAGATGCACCTAAACCAGTTAATGGAAGGATAATCTTAGCTGTTGTGTAGTCTAAGAAATCAAAGAAGCACATGCCCATGATGGTGTACTCTGCCCAAGGTCCATATGATAATGAAGCGCATGCACCAATGAAGAATGCAGAAACAGAAACGAATAAAGCAGCTTTATGTCTTGAGATATTTGTCTTTTCAGATATGAATGCAGTTGCAACTTCGTGTAAGAAGATACATGAGGTGAATGCTGCGGTAAATAGAATTACATAGAAAGCTGTTGGAATTAACCAGTTTAGGAATGTTAAACCACTTAAAGCTGAGTTAAATACGTTAGGTAATGAAATGAATACTAGACCTGCACCACCAGATGGCTCAACACCTGCTACTGAGAATACAGCAGGGAAGATAATTAAACCCGCTAATATAGCAACCAATGTATCTAAACCTGCAACAGAAAGTGCTGTCCTGTTAAGGTTTACGTCTCTTCTAAAGTATGAAGCATAGGTAACAAGACCCATACCTAATGAGAAAGAGTAGAAGCACTGTCCTAAAGCAGATAGAACAACGTCAGCTGAAATTGCACTGAAGTCAGGGTATAAGAAGAATTTGTAACCTTCAGCTGCACCAGGCATAGTTGCAGCGAAACCTACTAGTAATAACATGATTACGAATAAAGCTGGAACAAGAACTTTTGATGATAATTCAATACCCTTTTGAACACCGGAGATAATTACAAAGGACATTAAAACCATAACAGCTGCAAGAGCAATAATTGGCTTTACAGGATCTGAAATAAAGCTTGTAAAGTGGGTTGCAAATGGATTTTCACCACCTGCAGTTACCTGTTCACCTAAGTTGATAAAGGTTAAAGATAGGGCATCCCAGCAATAGAATAAAACCCAGCCTGCAACAACTGCATAATAGCAGAAGATTACGTATGCTACGGCGACAGAAGCGTTTCCTACGATTTTCCACAGTGAGTTTGGAGCAATAACAGTATAGGCATTACCTACGTTTGCTCTTGCGTGTCTACCGATAGAGAACTCTGCGATAAGAAGAGGGATACCGAAAATCAGTACACAACCAATATAAAGAAGTAAGAAAGCTGCACCACCATTCTGGCCAGCCTGAGTTGGGAATCTCCAAATGTTGCCTAGACCAACTGCTGAACCAGCAGCTGCTAGAAGTCCGCCGATTTTAGAGGCGAATCCAACACGATCCATCTTTTCCATAAATACACCTAAGGTCGATAAAAAATAAATTTGTATGGAGCAGTAAATATATTGCTGTAATGTATAATTTACGCAAATCGCTGAATTATATCACTGAAATATAGTAATTCGTGCATAAAGAGGCTAATTTTGAAAACAAAAAAACAGCAATGAAAATTGCTGTTTTGTTTAGACTATAGTCCTAATTGAGGTCGGATTATGTCACACCATTGCTTAATACGTTCGTCAGTAAGCTCTGGCTGATTATCTTCGTCGATTGCAAGACCAACAAAATAATCATGATCAAATAAAGGTAGTGGACTTGTGAAATCGTAGCCTACAGTCGGCCAAAAACCGATGAATTTTGCTCCGCGGTATTGAAATGTTTCGTATAGCATACCCATACCATCTAAGAATGTATCTGGATAGCCTACTTGATCTCCAGTACCAAATAAAGCAACTACTTTATCTGTAAAATCCATTTTCTGTAATTTGGGCATGAAAGCATCCCAGTCTTCTTGGAGTTCACCTATACTCCAAGTAGAGGTTCCGATGATTAGTTTTTCATAATCATTCATTTTGTCGCCATCTTTACTGATATTAAAAAGATCAACTTTATCAGCGCCAAGTTCGTTAACGATCTTTTGTGCAATAGTTCCTGTAACACCAGTATAAGTTCCGTAAAATAAAGCAACATTATTTTTCATAATTGAATTACTACCTAAAATAATTTTATTTCCAGCATTATATTGAATTATTACAACTTTTAATCCATAGTTGCTAACCTTTATCAATATTTTTTTGAATATTATCTAGAAAATATTTGATGTAACTAATTTTAAACTCCCTTTTGGCTTAAAATTATTCACAAATAATAAATTAACCTTTTATTTTGTGGAGAGAAAATATGTCAGATTTTATTGTTGATGAAAGCAAGTTTCTGCTTTCAGAAGAAGAGGAAGAAACAATTTTTGAAGAAGGCTTTCGTTTTCCTTGCGGCATAAAAGTAGGCTCTTTGGATGATTCTGCTGAATGCTGGGAGTTATACACCAGCCAGTGTGGAAACTTTAATCTACTTGTTGTATTACCTGAATTAAAAGATAAATGGGTAAATTCAGGACTATTGACTGAGGGGGATTTCCAAAAACAGGCCGTTAACGGAAACGAAGTTTATGTATTGTTCTCAAGGACAAGTTCAAAACTGATGCGTCTTACAGAATTTAAAGCCAAGACAAAGCGAGCTGCTCTTGCTTTACTGTCAGCTTTTACTAATACTCGTTTACACGATATAGAATCAAATTTACGTGACTCAATTTATCTTGAAGATCGCTCAATTCTGCTACCAATTTATTCATTAGTAGGAAAGCTTTCTGACAAAGCATTATATTTAAATGCCATTAGATCTAAAAATGAGGACGAACTCCTTGATAATAAAGAAGATTTGCAGGGCGGAGTAAATTTATATTTTGTTAAAAAAGCATTTAAATCTAAAAATCTGTTTAGCATTGAACAAGAAGGAATTTTAAAGTCAGGTGTACCGTTAAAAGAGTATTTTGATAACGCAGATGAAAGCTCTTTAGTATTATCTCCTGTAATCCTAGAAGAGCATTTTCAGCTAGTTGATACAACATCAGAAAACTATGTTTTAATCTTAGATGATTTATGGGGTAAGGCTCTTGTAGCAACTTCCTTAATCAGTCAGATGTCTTTTCAGGCAGTGGTTATTGATAGAAAACAGTACTTCATTCTCTTCTTATCAAAGAGTAAGTGTATTGAGCAGATGAATGACAGAAACTGGGGAATTAACGAGAAGGATGCTTTTGATTTATCTCTTGCAATTAGAAAGACTCGAGCCCTAATTCCTAACTGTTCTTTAAAGGATTCTCTATATGTCCAGCAGTATGGCTACCTGTTTCCTCTAACATTTAACTCTCATGAAGAAATTAACGATAGAGCTCTTTTAATTGATGTTTTAGAGCACGGTCCTTTTGCAATGTCTAATTTCATGAATGATGTAAGCAACGCTTTTTTAGATATTATCTAA
>JAAYPN010000027.1 GCA_012519775.1 Aeromonadales bacterium
TAAACTGACTTATTCTCTTCTTCATTCTGGTGCCCAGGACGAGACTCGAACTCGTACTCTTGCGAACTACCCCCTCAAAGTAGCGTGTCTACCAATTTCACCACCTGGGCAACGCACCGTATAATACCAAATTCAAATAATTTGTAAAGGTGTAACAGCTATCTGACCTTTTTAATAGTTATATTGCAACTCATGCTTTTTAAGCAGAGGATCTTCCTTACCTGTCAGAAGCTTTTTATAAATTGCATCATATAAAAGCACACTCTGAACATACTTTCTGGTCTCGGTAAATGGAATATTCTCAATATACATTGGAGCATCACGTGATACGCCATCCTTTGACTTCCAGATGTTAATTCTGCCAGGACCTGCGTTATAGGCAGCAGCTGCCAGTACTCTGTTGTTATCAAATCTGTCGAGCATGTTTCTTAAATATGTTGAGCCTAAACGAATATTATTCTCTGGTATCACAAGATCAGATGGTCCCTTATAAGGCCAGTTATTCTGTCTTGAAACCATCTTTGCTGTACCAGGCATCAGCTGCATTAAACCTACAGCACCTACAGGTGATTTGATGTTAGGATTTAACATACTCTCCTGTCTTGAGATGCCATATAAAAATGATAAAGGCACATTTGTAGAATTTGAGTATTTCTTATAGAAATCCAAAAATGGCTTAGGGAATCTGTAATCTAGAGCATCCCAGCGCTTACCTGCTGCAATACCTGCAATTGCAATACTTGGATTACCTGATGATAATGCCCACTCAGCCATAAGCATAGCCTCATCGTTAGTACCGTATTTTGCAACCTCACGCCACTCAATTGAAGCATTGGCATCAGCTAAAGCTCTAAACTCAAAGAATCTTATGGCAGCCTTGTTATGAGCTACAGTTGTAGGCCATACTGCCTTTGATGAGAGTTTCTCATGGTTAAATGGAAGACGCTTGCCAAGCTTTTGAGCTGCTAAAAAGCCAAAGAAGCTTCTGTCTTTTGCTACTTCTAAGCCAAGCATTTCAGACTCTTTTTTATGGCCTAAATGTTTAGCAGAGCGTGCCTTCCAGTACTTCCAGTTAATCTCTTTTTTATCAGACTCGCTTAAGTGATCGTACAGGTTGTATACTACAGGCCACTGAGCAAACCAGATTGCTCTTCTCATACGCATGATCTTGATCTCCTCAGACCATAGTGCTGCTGGCAGATTTTTATCAACCCATGCTACCTGCTCTTTAGTTGAACTTCTTGATAAAAAGCCTTTGGCAATGATTTGTACGATCTCAAGCTTCTCGGTTTCATTTAACTTATACTTTTCACAAAAATCGTTAAAGTATGGGGTAGCGTCCGCTGGGGTTAAATTTGCAAATCTCTTGAAAGCTAGGACAGCTGCCTTATGCTCATCCTCATTGTCATTTGGCTGTAGGGCCTCAACTACTTTTCTTGGATCATCATAAAAACTCATCTGCAGTGCCACGCGATCAGCAAAGGCACTTTGTGATAACTTGTTTGCAAGGTTTCTTGTGGTGTCGGCATAGTAGCGGCTGATATAGGCATGCTCAAACTTTTCAAGTACTACGCTGTCTTTTAGATAACCTTTCTGTCCCCATAAATAGATAAGACCAGAGCAGCCCTGTGAGTATGGACGAAGATTTAGGTATACTCTCTGCGCAAATGTTGCTGCGCTCATATCAGCTTTGTTAAGCTGCCATAGAGCCTCGTAGTAGCGACACTGCATACTCTCCTCAGACTTTGAGAGCTTTGAATCATCTGAATATGGTTTGTTTTTAATTAAATCCAGCACATAACGGTATTGTGATTTATTTGAAAAATACTCAATGTATTTGTTTTTTAAGATCTGACTTAACTCTTTGTGATCATCACTTGCAATAAAAGCCTTTACCTTCTGGTACTTGCTTGTATCAAGTGGAGATGTCAGATACCAGTAGTCAATCCAGATGTTTAGAGGATAATTCTTTAAATGCTGCTCTCTTATTTTTAGCGCTGTGGCCATATCACCATTTCTTATGGCCTTTTTTGCATCAGCAAAATACTTTCTCTGAGAGATTAAAGCAGGTGTTGTAGGGATTAAAGGATTCTCCATCTCAATGTTTACTGCAGTAGAAGGAGAAGTCAGAGGCTTCTTTTGCTTTTGAGCCTTTGTCTTCTGGGATTTTTTGCTTACCTTTGTAGATTTCTTATTTTTTGAATGGGCAGATGATTTACTGCTGCTTTGTTTTTTAGCAGTTTTTTTAGTGTTGCGGGTAGCACTCTTTTTTGATGTTTTAGAAGATGCAGAAGCTTTTTTACCCTGCTTTTTTGTTGCAGATGATTGAGTTCCTGTTGCACTGTAAGCACAATCGATACTAACTGCATTAAAAGATAAAAAAGCAGTAAACATAACAGCTTTTAAAAGATTCTTATTCATTATAAAGCGCCTTTAACCACATTCAGATAATATCCTGAATTATACGACAATGGCGCTCTATTATACAGTTAAGACCTGTTAAATACAGTGTAATAGCCCACAATCAGTAAAATTGCGATAACTGTGGTTAGTACATATCTGTAGTAGAAGAATAATTTAGGGCTTAATAAGAAGCCAACGCCCTTATTTGCCTCTTCAACATATCTCTTCCAGGTCATTCCTTTATTTGAGGTTACAAAGAGTACGAATACAATTGAACCTATAGGAAGAATGTTATTTGAAATTAAGAAGTCACTGAAATCGGTAATACTTGTATTCGAGCCGATTAGATGAACATTATCTAGTACGTTAAAGCCAAGTACCGGGAAGATAGCAAGGATCAGTACTACTACAAAGTTAATGATCACAGCTTTCTTTCTTGTGACATTGAATAACTCAAGATTTGCTGCAATGATGTTCTCAAATACGGCAATTAGAGTTGATACAGCGGCAATTAACATAAAGATAAAGAACAGTGCTCCCCAGAAGGCACCAAAGTGCATATTTGAGAACACCATGGTCATAGCTACGAATAAAAGGTTTGGACCTGCATCTGGCGCAATACCATAGGTAAAACATGCCGGGAAGATAACAAAGCCTGATAGGATTGCCACCATGGTATCAATAAGTACAATAAACATAGACTCATTTAAAAGTCTGTTCTTATCGGACATGTAGCTACCAAAAATAGCAATACCGCCCATACCTGTTGATAAGGTAAAGAAAGCCTGTCCCATTGCAGCCCATACAGCCTCACCAAAGTTATCTTTTATATGCTCAAGATTAGGCTTTAAATAGAAGGCTACGCCCTCTTTAAAACCTGATAAGGTGCATGATCTTATAGCCATGAATACAAGTAGAGCTAAAAGCAGGATCATAAGTGGTTTAGTGTAGCGTTCAACACCCTTTTCAACACCTAAAACCACTACCATAAATGAGAAGGCAACTACTGCAACCATATAGCAGAAAAGCGCTGTTGGGCTTGCAAGCAGATTTGCAAAGTTCTCTGTAGCAGCATCTTTTGTAAGATGTGCAGGAATTGAGCCTGTAGCAAACTGGAAGAAATAGTAAAGCATCCATCCTGTGATAATGCCATAGAATGACATCAGGATGTAGTTACCTGCAATCTGCCACCACTTGTTTAAATGCCAGTGAGTACCCGCAGGCTCTAATTTGTCATAGAGTTTTGCAACTGATGCGCGGGATGCTCTACCAAGTGCCAGCTCAACAGATACTAATGGCACTCCAAAGGCCAGTAAAAAGAATACATACATCAGTACGAAGTATGCACCGCCATACTGTCCTACAATATATGGGAAACGCCATACATTACCAATACCTACAGCACATCCTGCCGCAATCAGGATAAATCCAAGTCTGGATTTAAACAGTTCACGTGTTGCCATGTTGTTCCTTATTTAAACAGATTTAAAAGTGCATCACCAAATAACTTGTAGTAACCGATTGCAAGTACAACAATCACTATAGTTGTCAGCACATATTTAAAGTAATAATAGAATTTTGAGGAAATATTAAAGCCCTTGCCGATATTGCACTGTGTAATGAACTTATCCCATTGCATACCGGTTCTTGAGCATACAAACAGTACAAACACAATTGAGCCTATAGGCATGATATTGTTAGATACCAGAAAATCAAAGAAATCTAAAATACCTGAGTTTTCAGAGAGGATATGTACATCACTTAGAACGTTAAATCCTAACAGTGGCAGCAGACACAATCCCATAATGATTACAAAGTTGCAGATAACAGCCTTTAGTCTTGAGATGTTTAAAAGCTCCATAGAGCCTGCAATGGTACTTTCAAACACTGCAATCATGGTAGATAAAGCTGCAATTAGCATGAACAGAAAGAATAGTGCTCCCCAGATATTGCCAAAGGCCATATTTGAGAACACCACTGTCATGGTCATGAATAATAGATTAGGACCTGCATCTGGCTCTACACCATAAGTAAAACATGCAGGGAAGATAATAAAGCCTGCTAAAATTGCAATAATGGTATCAAATAAGGCAATAAAGATAGCCTCATTTAAAATCTTATGCTTTTCAGACATGTAGCTTCCAAAGATGGCAATAGCACCAAAGCCTACTGACAGGGTAAAGAAAGCCTGTCCCATCGCAGCCCAGATAGCCTCGCCCCAGTTACCTTCAAGCTTGCTGTAATCTGGCTTTAGATAAAAAGAAATACCCTCTGAAAAACCATCTAGAGTGCATGATCTTCCAGCCATAAAAGCAAGCAGAACAATTAAAATGATCATTAAAGGTTTGGTGTAGCGCTCAACACCTTTTACCACACCGAATGCCACAATCGCAAAGGCAAGAATAACAAGTGCGATTACACATAAAAGCATGGTAATAGGAGATGAGATTAAACCTTCAAACTGCTCTGCAGCGTGATCTCTTGTGTAGTTTGCAGGGATTTCACCAAAGGTGAATGCTAAAAAGTAGTAAAGCATCCATCCTGCTACAACCACGTAAAAGGCCATTAGAAAATAGTTGCCAGAAAACTGCCACCATTTATTTAAATGCCATTTACTGCCCTTTGACTCTAAATTCTCATAGCAGTATGCCATTGAGCTTCTTGAGGCACGGCCGATTGCAAGCTCTACTGTTAAAAGAGGAATGCCTAATGTAATTAAAAAGAATAAATAAATCAGTACAAAATATGCACCGCCATACTGACCTACAATAAAAGGAAAACGCCAGACATTACCAATGCCAACGGCGCATCCGGCTGCAATCAAAAGGAAGCCTAATCTGGTTTTAAATACTTCTCTTACCTTATTTTCCATATCTTATCTCTAATAGTATTTGGTAAAAATGGAGATGTAGCCCTGAATTAAAAGAGCAACAACAATGAGTGGCAGCAGGAATTTAAAATATAAGTGAAGACTGTTACTTAATTTAAAGCCGGTGCCCTGATTTACCTCTGATATAAAATTATTGTAACCCCATCCAAATTTCCATGAAGCATATAAAACGTAAATTATGGAGCCTATCTCAATAATATTCTGTGAAAGAATAAAATCGTACAAATCGAGAATTACACTATCGCCGCCAAATGGATGAATATCAGACCAGACATTAAAGCCTAGAATTACAGGTAAACCTAAAATCAGAATAACGATGCAGTTTACAACTACAGCCTTTATACGGCTCACCTTAAACATATCCTTACTAATACCGATGATGTTTTCAAATACAGCAATAAGTGTGGTGCCAGCAGCAAGTAACAGGAACAAAAAGAAAATACCACCCCAGATCTGGCCGCCTGCCATATTAGAGAATACTGATACTAAGGTTACAAATACAAGACCAGGGCCCTGTCCTGGCTCTACACCATAGCTAAAACATGCAGGGAAGATAATAATACCTGCTAGAATTGCCACAATGGTATCTAAAATAGCAATGGTTGTTGACTCATAGACAATGGATTTTTTCTTATTCATGTATGAGCCAAAGATCTGCAGTGAACCTACGCCAACACCTAGTGTAAAGAAAGCCTGTCCGCAGGCAGCTGACAAAAGCTCATGCAGATTACCCATACTTACCTTTGAAAAATCAGGATACAGGTAATACTTCATGCCCTCTTCAAAGCCAGGCAGAAAAGCTGATCTTACTGATAAAAAGATAAGCAGGAAGAATAAAATCACCATTAAAGGCTTGGTTACACCCTCAACACCTTTTTTAAAGCCAAAGGCACAGATTGCAAAGCTAATTACAGTTACAAGCACAGTACAGATGATCTGCACAGTAGGATTAGAGAGCATCGCACCAAAAGCCTCACCTGCCTCTTTTTGAGTTATAAGGCTATGAGTAAAATCTCCTTTGAAGATCTTGTAGGTATAGTACATCACCCAGCCTGTTACCATGGAGTAAAAGGACATCAGAACGTAATTACCAAAGATCATAAAGTATTTGCATAAATACCATCTGGTGTTTGGCGTTAAGCTCTCAAATGATGCGCCAAGTGATTTTTTTGAAGCTCTGCCTACAGCAAGCTCAATAGTGACTAAAGGAATTCCAAGTGCTAAAAGGAATATAACGTAAATACCCACAAACAGCGCACCGCCGTACTGACCTGTGATATATGGGAAACGCCAGATATTGCCAAGGCCGATAGAACAGCCAGCTGCAATTAGAATAAAGCCAAGTCTTGAAGAGAACTGATCTCTATTTTCGTTTAACTGATTAGTCATAAAGATTACATTAAAAAGGCCCGTAGTTATTACGAGCCTTTGTATTAGTTTAATAAAATTTTAAATTACTGCTCATCACGTGGGCTGTTATCGTAAGGGTTAGGAATTAGAGTCTCTTCAACAGCATCAGTCTCTTCTAGTGGAGCCTGAGATTGATCTGCTACCTTTGCCTCATCGGTAATAGCCTTGATTGACAAACGTATTCTGCCGGTGTTATCGATATCTAATACACGAACACGAACATTATCACCTACACGTAGGTAGTCGTTTACGTTCTCAACACGCTCTTCAGTGATCTGTGAAATGTGAACTAAACCGTCACGACCTGGAAGAATGTTTACAAACGCACCGAAATCAGTGATACGTACAACCTTACCGTCATAGTCTTGGCCTACTTCAACTTCAACTAATAAATCGTTGATGCGCTTGATTGCATTCTGTGCAGATAACTCTGAAGATGCTGAAATCTTTACGGTACCATCATCTTCGATATCAATCTGTGAATTGGTATCAGCCTGGATTGAACGAACGTTGAAGCCACCCTTACCGATTACTTCCTTAACCTTGTTTGCAGGAACCTTGATGGTTACAACACGTGGAGCAAATGGAGAAAGGTTCTCACGAGGACCTGGGATTGCCTTGATCATGATGTTCAATAGGTGGATACGTGCAGCGTGTGCATCAGTTAGAGCATTCTGCATGATCTCACGGGTGATACCGTCAGTCTTGATATCCATCTGAAGTGCAGTTACGCCATCTTTAGTACCAGCTACCTTAAAGTCCATATCACCTAAGTGATCTTCATCACCCATGATATCGGTTAAAATTGCAACTCTGTCGTCTTCTTTTACAAGACCCATTGCAATACCAGCTACAGGAGCCTTGATAGGCACGCCTGCATCTAATAAAGATAAGCAGCCAGAACATACTGAAGCCATTGATGATGAACCGTTTGACTCAGTGATTTCTGATACTACACGAATTGAATATGGGAACTGTTCCATTGTAGGTAAAACAGCCTTTAAAGCACGCTTTGCTAAACGGCCATGACCGATTTCACGACGCTTTGGAGAGCCGATTAAACCAATCTCACCTACACAGTATGGAGGGAAGTTGTAGTGAAGAATGAATCTGTCTGTACGAACACCTGACATATCCTCAAAGGTCTGAGCATCACGCTCTGAACCTAGAGTACAGGTACCGATTGACTGAGTCTCACCACGGGTAAATAATGCTGAACCGTGTACACGTGGAAGAATACCGGTTGCAATGGTGATAGGACGGATCATGCGTTGGGTACGACCATCGATTCTGTTCTCACCTGCTAAAATTCTCTCACGAACGATGTTACGCTCAAGCTCGAAGAAGATCTTAGCAATATCATTGTCTTTTTCAGCCCACTCTTCTTTTGATGCCTTTACGCTCTGAGTTACATCCTTCTTGATTTGAGCTAACTTATCCTGACGCTCTAACTTGTCAACGATACGGAAAGCATCACCTACAGCATCAGCAGCCTGTGCCTTAACTGCATCAATTAGAGCTGTATCTTCAGCTGGCTTTACCCAGTCCCATACAGGATGGTTAACCTGCTTTGCAAACTCTTCAATTTCCTTGATTACAGCCTGCTGCTGTTCGTGACCGTACATAACAGCACCTAGCATTACAGACTCAGGTAGGCAGTTTGCCTCTGACTCTACCATTACTACAGCCTTCTCAGAGCCTGATACAACTAAATCTAGATCTGAAACCTTAGTCTCTGAAGTTAATGGATTTAATACGTACTGACCATCAATGTAACCAACGCGAGCAGCACCTAGTGGACCATTCCATGGTAAACCTGATGTTGATAGTGCTGCTGATGCTGCAATGATAGAAATGATGTCAGTTGGGATTTCAGGATTTGCTGACATTACGGTAACAACTACCTGTACTTCATTAACAAATCCCTCAGGGAATAATGGACGAAGAGGTCTGTCGATAAGTCTTGAAATTAAGGTTTCACCCTCAGTTGCACGACCTTCTCTTCTGAAGAAGCTTACTGGAATTTTACCAGCAGCATAAGAACGCTCTTGATAATTTACAGTTAATGGGAAGAAATCACGGCTTGCAACTTCTTCTTTACGGTTACATACAACAGTTGCAAATACTGTTGTGTCATCCATAGAAGCCATGACAGCTGAGTCTGCCTGACGACCAATTGCACCTGTTTCTAAAGTAATTGTGTGACGACCATATTTAAAGGTGCGTACGATTGGTTTTAAATTCATTAAATTAACTCCACAACATCCCACTTACTCTTGCCTCTTTTCGTGGGATTTAAAAAATTCGGGCGGCACTAAAGCCGCCCTAGCCAGACGCTAAAATTAGCGACGGAGGCCTAACTTCTTAACAATAGCAGTGTAACGTGCTACGTCTGAAGACTTTAAGTAGTCAAGCATCTTACGACGCTGAGCAACTAGGCGTAGTAAACCACGACGGCTGTGGTTATCCTTCTTGTGTGCCTCAAAGTGAGGTTGTAGATCAGTGATTCTTGCAGTTAATAATGCAATTTGAACCTCTGGATAACCAGTGTCTGATGGGTTACGACCAAATTCAGCTACGATTTTTGCCTTGTCAGCTACTGTTAACATATTAAAATGCTCCTTTGTGAAAAAATTACAATACTTTCAGACCGATCACAAACTCAGTTGAAAGCGGTGTAATTTTAACATACTTTTTTAAATGAATTGATAAGAACTGAAAAAAAGTTAAGTATTGTTAAGAATTGAGAGTTTAAGCAGTTTTATATTTTCAACTGCTTAATATATTCATTATTTACCTACATTTGAGGCAATTTTGATGATGGTGTCAGTGTAAAAATCAGACATGGACTGCTCATTTACAGTTCCTGATAAAATCTGATACGCACGCTTTACAGCATGGTATCCCTGACGTTCTGGCTGCTGACAGATTACAAACTTGAAAATACCTGCCCTCACCATTTCAACTGTGGTGTAGATATCATCAAAAGCTATGCCTATGATGTCATTACGACCTGTTGCAATTATGGCTGCACCAACCCCCTGAACACCTGCACCTGTTACATAGACGCAATTGATTTCCTTATGGGGGTTTAGATATTTTGAAGTTTCAATCTGAGCTTTGATATCAGAGTCATTAGACTCAATCTGAGCGCAGATTTTGTATTTTACCTTTAATGACTCAAGCTCCTTTTTAAAGCCTTCAATTCTCTGTCTGTGACCTTTCATGTGCTCTGAACCTGTCACCACTAGAATATTAAGAGCATCAAAGCGTGAGATTAAAGATAATAAACCTGCACAGGTTTTACCTGCCTTTAGATAGTCTGATCCTACATAACAGATCTTCTGTGTATTCTCGACATCAGAGTTTACTAAGATTATCTTGATACCAAGTGATGCACACTCGTTTATCTTTTCAGATACAGCCTTTGTATCCATAGTTGCAAGGCAAAGAGCTGAACAACCTTGTTTTCTTAGCTCATCAATCCCATCAAGGTGAACCTTCTCATCATAGCCTTGTACTTTCTTTAAAATTACTTCTACTCCAAGCTCTTTGTACTCTTCAATGGCCTTATCAATACCTTCAATTACGCCTTCAAAGAATGCATTGCCGATGCATGGAAGCAGAATACCAATCTTGTATCGTTCTTTAATACCCGAGAGAGCTCTTCCTGCTCTGTTTGGAACATAACCTAATTCTTTAGCTAAGGTCTTAATCTTTAATTCAAGCTCTTTTCGCACCGATCCGCGGTTGTGAAGCACTCTGTCAACAGTGCCTCTAGATACGCCTGCAGCTTTTGCTAAAGTCTTTACAGTTACAATCATTCGCTCATCCTCAGCGATAAGTTAATCTAATCGCTACCTCTATTAGAATAAGGCTAGCAAAAGCTAGCCTTTGTTATTATGATTATGGTAATACTATATTTTCACCGATCAGTCGGCCCTTAGAAATCTTTGCCTTAGCCTCATTTGAGTCCTTATGGGCAAATAACCATTTGTTGTTATGGGTAAGATATCCAGACTCGCCCTCATGACGCAGACCTTCAGGTCTTTGTGTATTTGTACCGCGAGGCAGAACCACACACATTCTAAAGTGATCTTCACCTTCAGCCACACATGGAGCATAGTGTAAAGTAGTTTCATAGAATTGAACGGCCTGACCTTTCTTCATGTGGAAGATTTCAACATCATTTGTATCAATGATTCCATCATGAACTGCAGTCATTGGAGCCACCATTAAAAGTGCATCATTTGCAGCTACGTTAAGCTCTGCATTTCTGTGATACTCAAGAGCATTCAATGCCTTGTTGTGACCATTGCAGAAACCTACCTGGATTGGAAGTCCGCCAAATACCTGATTTTCAAAGACATCAACTAGATCTTTAGTCTCTAAAATCTCTGATGATGCCACATAGTCTGTACCATCAGTAAGTGGTGTCTTCTCAAGTAAAGATACAATCTTATCTGTTGGAATATCATCAATTACCTTACCGTAGCGCTCAAACTCAACATCGTCTACTCCCTTGTATTTTAAAGTTGAAGTGCCGTCTAGTCTGTCACGTAATGCAGCAAGCTTTGCAAAAGCAGGACGCATGGTTGGATATAAGAATGAGTAGAGCTTGTAGATATCATCGTACTTGTCAGCATTAACCTTGTTTGGCTCTGATTTGTTCTCTGATGCCTTAACCAGCTTTGAACAGCCCTCTTCAACAGATGAGAAGATACCTGCAGCAACACCTGCAAGAATTGCTGCACCAAGTGCAGGGCCTTCTTTTGATGTTGTGGTTATGATCTTGCACTTTAATACATCTGATAACAACTGACGCCAGAATGGTGAACGGGCACCACCGCCACATGCAGTCAAGGTTACAGGATTGATATCCATCTGATGTAATACTTCAAGGTTATGGCGCTGTGATAATGTAATACCCTCAAGTACTGCTCTTGTCATATGTGATTTGGTGTGAAGTGCACTTAAACCAAAGAATACACCACGTGAGTTTGGATCTAATACAGGTGATCTCTCACCCATAAGATATGGTAAATAGATTAAGCCCTCAGCGCCTACAGAAATCTTATCAGCATTTGCTGTCATTAGATTGTAAACGTCATTGCCCTTTTTATCCTCTTCAACCTTTTCAAGTGAGTAAAGCTCGTCTCTCATCCAGCGAAGAGAAAGACCTGCAGCTAATGTACATGACATAGCTGTCCATGAGTCTTTTACTGCAGCACAGAATGTGTGTACTCGACCTAGTGGGTCAATTGATGGTTTGTTGGTGTGTGCAAAAATTACACCTGATGTACCTAATGTTACAAAGGCATCGCCCTCTTTACATACACCGGTACCTAATGCTGCAGCTGCATTATCACCTGCGCCACCTGCTACGATTGTGCCCTCCTTTAATCCTGTTAAAGCTGCAATCTCTTTGGTGATGTGGCCTGCTACTGCGCATGACTCAATAATTGGTGGCAGTAATTTCTTATCAATAGATAGTTTTTCTAAAATCTCATCTGACCATACACGGTTGGTGATATCAAGTAGGTTTGTACCTGATGCATCAGAGATTTCCATTGCCTTTACGCCTGTTAACATGTAACGAACATAATCTTTTGGTAATAAAATGGTTTCGCACTTTGCATAAAGCTCTGGCTCATTTTCACGAACCCATAGAATCTTTGGAGCTGTAAAACCTGTAAGTGCTGGATTTGCGTTGATTTCAATCAGACGCTGCTTGCCAACTAGTGCAGTGATTTCATCACACTGCTTTTGTGTTCTGGCATCGCACCATAAAATAGAATTTCTTAAAACCTTGCCGTCTTTATCTAGCATTACAAGGCCATGCATCTGACCTGCAATTGATAATGCAACCACGTCGTCCTTATTTACTTTGCTCTCTTGAAGTACTGACTTAATTGACTCGATTGTTGCATCGTACCAGAACTTAGGATCCTGTTCTGCCCAGCCGTTTTTAGGTTGTAATAAAGGATATTCAATTGTCTTTGATGATAAGGTATTACCGTTTTCATCGAATAATACTGTCTTGGTGCCTGAAGTACCTAAATCAACACCTAATAAGTAACGCATATGTTTCCCTAAATTGTTTGTATTAAAAGATTGTGTTAAAAGTCGGCTTAATAATAATTGTTTGTTTTATAAAAGAATATTGTTTTATAGACATAATAAAGGGGCTACCCCTCTATGGTTTTGCCCCCCCATTATCAGTTATTAGTTGGTTACTCTCTTCTTAGACATAACATCGATAACTACTGCTGCTAGAAGAACTAGACCTTTTACAGCCTTCTGCCAGTTAGCATCGATACCTAAGATTGACATACCGTTGTTTAGTACACCCATAAAGACAGCACCGATAACAGCACCACCTACAGTACCAACACCACCGTATGCTGAAGCACCACCGATGAAGCAAGAACCGATAGCATCAAGCTCATAACCTGTACCTGCCATTGGAGATGCTGAGTTGAAACGAGCTACGCAAACTAAAGCTGCAACAGCTGCTAATAACCCCATGTTTACATATGATAGGAATAGTAGACGGCTGGTGTTAACACCTGATAGCTTAGCAGCCTTCTCGTTACCACCTAAAGCGTAGATACGACGGCCGATAACAGTCTTGTTTGCAATAAATGCGTAGAATAGAACTACTGCTGCAATCAGGATAAGGATTAGTGGAATACCCTTGTTGTTTGCTAGTAGTAAGCTTGAACCGATTAAAGCTGCAATGATGATTAAATGCTTGAATAGGAAGCCGTACATTGGCTCAACTTCATAGCCCTTCTTTAACTTGCTTAAGCGGCTGAAGATAATGCCTAGTAGGTATAGAGCAACGATTACGATGGTTACAACGATGGTTGTCTCATATGCCTCAGCACGTGCTGCAGGGAAGAATGAGGAGAAGATCTTTAAGTACTCTGATGGGAATGGGTTAATGGTAACGCCATCTAGAACAATCAGAGCTAAACCACGGAACAGTAACATACCTGCTAGAGTTACGATGAATGATGGAATTCTGATATAAGCAATCCAGAAACCGTGCCATGCACCGATTAACATACCTAATAGCAGACATACAGCCATTGCCATGTAGATGTTGCCTTCATTGTTTACCATGATAACACCTGCTACAGCGCCTACCAATGCAACGATAGAACCAACTGACAAATCGATGTTACCGCAACCGATGATCAGGAATAACATACCTACAGCTAAGATAATAACATAGCTGTTCTGATAGATAATGTTAGTAAAGTTTGATGGTGAGAATAGTGAACCATGTCCTGTTGCACGGATTGCTACCTCAAAGAGGATTGTGACAAGTACTAATGCAATCAGTAATGAATTGCGCTTTAGCATGTTTAAAATGTACATAAATTATTGCTCCAAAGTCTTTTTCTTGCCGGAGGTGCGTAAAATTGCCCCCATGATGCTCTCTTGTGATGCTTCAGCTCTTGGCATTTCTGCTACAATCTTGCCTTCATTCATCACGTAAATACGATCAGACATACCTAAAACCTCAGGTAATTCTGATGAAATCATTAACACTGCCTTACCAGCTTCTACAAGCTTGTTAATCAGACAGTAGATTTCGTATTTAGCACCAACGTCAATACCGCGGGTTGGTTCATCAAGAATTAACACATCAGGATGTGCAAAAATCCATTTTGCAAGCAATACCTTCTGCTGGTTACCACCTGATAAATTACTAACATTCTGCAGCACTGATGCGCACTTAACGTTCAGATCCTGCTTTAGCTCCTTTGCTGTCTTAATCTCAAGATCCTTATCGATAATCTGTTTGGATGAAACCCCCTCAAGATTTGCTAGGGTCATGTTTGTAGAGATTGGATTCTCTAAAACCAGACCGTCGCCTTTACGATCTTCAGTTACATATGCAAGGCCAGCCTTAATAGCATCCTGAACTTTGTTCAGGTGAACTACCTGTCCGTTGATCTTTACCTCACCATGGATGTTCACACCATATGAATGACCAAACAGGCTCTTTGCAAACTCGGTACGACCTGCACCCATTAAACCTGCAAAACCTACTACCTCACCACGGTGGATCTTGATAGATACGTTGTCATTAACCTTGCGGGCTGGATTTAGTGGATGTGATACGTTCCAGTTGTTAACCTCAAGCAGAATTTCATCTGAAATCTTGTGCTCTGGCTTTCTCTTTGGGAAACGATCGGTTAGTGCACGACCAACCATACCGGCAATAATTCTGTCTTCAGATACGTTGTGATCAGAATTATCTAAGGTTTCAATTGTTGAACCATCACGTACTACAGTGATTGAATTTGCAATGTAGGAGATCTCATTTAACTTGTGAGAAATGATAATTGAGGTCAAGCCCTCATCTCTGAATTTTGCAAGTAAGTCTAATAACTTCTGGGAGTCACTTTCGTTTAAAGATGCTGTAGGCTCGTCTAGAATCAACAATCTACAATTCTTTGAAATTGCCTTGGCAATTTCAACTAGCTGCTGCTTACCAACACCGATATCTTTAATTAAGGTGTGTGGATCTTCATCAAGACCAACTAGTTCGAGCAGTTCTTTTGCTCTCTGGAATGTTCTAGGCCAATCTACAACGCCCTTTGACATTGAAGTTGTACGTTCGTTTCCTAGGAACATGTTTTCTGCAATTGATAAATAAGGTACTAATGCTAATTCTTGGTGAATAATTACGATACCCTTTTCTTCGGAGTCATGAATTTGATTGAATTTACATATTTCTTCATCAAAAATAATTTCGCCTTCATATGATCCGTAAGGATAGATTCCGCTCAAGACGTTCATTAGAGTTGATTTACCTGCACCGTTTTCGCCAACTAATGCGTGTACCTCACCTACTTTCACCTCTAGATTCACGTCTTTTAAGGCTGTTACCTTTCCAAAACGCTTGGTGATATTTTTCATCTTAAGCAAGATTTTCTGATCTGTCATCTTTGCTCTTATCTCCACAATCAGGCCGGAAAACCGGCCTGATATCAAAGTAGTTTAAAATTAGTAATTACTTGATTTCTTTCTCTTTGTAGTAGCCAGAATCAACTAATGCTTCTTTTAAATTATCCTTTGTTACAACGATTGGAGTACATAAGAATGATGGGATTACACCAGTACCATTGTTGTAGGTCTTAGTATCGTTAACTGGAACTTCAGTCTTATTAACGATTGCGTTAACCATTTCAACAACCTTATCTGCTAGTACACGTGTATCCTTGAAGATTGACATGGTCTGTAGGCCACGCTTCATGTTCTTAACTGATGGCTTATCGCAGTCCTGACCGGTTACGATTGGGAAGTTTTCTGCGGTGTAACCTGCTGATACTAGAGCGTTGGTAATACCGTTAGCAACAGAGTCGTTTGATGAGTAAACTGCATCAAGACGGGTGCCATCTGGACCATAACCTGCTGATGAGATTAGGTTTTCCATACGCTTTTGAGCTTCTTCTGTTGACCAGTTTAGAGTAGCAACCTGCTCTTTTTTTACCTGGCCTGACTTAACAACTAGTTTGCCGCTGTCAATGTATGGCTTTAATACATCTATTGCACCGCCGAAGAAGAAGTTAACGTTGTTATCGTCGATTGAACCTGTGAATAATTCGATGTTCTTAGGCTCTGTGCCTGCATCTTTTAACTTTAATGCGTCAACTAGGTAGTTACCCTGAATCTGACCTACCTTGTAGTTATCGAAGGTTGCATAATATGAAATTGCGTCTGAATTCATGATTAGACGATCATATGAAACAACTGGAATACCCTTGTCCTTTGCGCCCTGAAGAGCCTGAGTTAAAGAGCCACCATCAATTGGAGCTACAACTAATACGTCACAGTTTGCAGAAATTAAATTCTCAATCTGGCTAACCTGAGTAGGGATATCATTATCACCTGCGTAGTAAAGCTCAACGTTATGACCTGCCTGCTGTAACTGCTTCTCTAGGTTACGTCCATCCTGATTCCAACGCTGTAATGACTGTGTTGGCATTGAAACACCAATTTTTGCTGCGTTTGCAGTTGTAGCAAAAGCAGTACAAGCTAATACAGCACAGCATAGAGTAGTCAAAGTTGTCTTCATCTTCATAGTATTAAACCTCATGTTTGATTATATTTTTGTGCACGAGCACATTTTAAATAATAATTCTTTAGTTTTTAAATTGCACTAAATTAA
>JAAYPN010000028.1 GCA_012519775.1 Aeromonadales bacterium
CTATTAACCAGTGCTTGTTCTTCTCTTCCAGAAAACGCCAGAAAACTTGATTTAAACATAAACTCAGTAACATTTGAGAACGTAAATAACGTTGAAGGTTTCAAGATTGACTATGATGTAAGACATCATTCATCAGAGCCAATGCCAATTGATGCTGTAAAAATCGATGTACATGTAAATGATAAGTTAGCTGCAGTGTACAAAAACGACAGCTGCAAGCCAATTCCTAACAAAATTTCAAACAACTACTCAATTTTCATTCCAGCAAACAAAGCTTCTAAAGTAGCTTTAGAGAGTTTAAAAAACACTCCAATGCTTCAGGTACAGGCTAAAGCTATTGTATCAATCCTTGTTGAAAAGGATCTTGAAGACAGAGCTGCAATGTATAACGTAACAAAAAAATATGAAGGAGTAATCCATGCCACAACAGCAGCTAACTAATGCTGACTATCGCAAGAACTCATTTGAGCCTCGCATTGCCATTGTTCAACTTATCTTTGGTGTAATTTACGCATTTGTAACCGCCATTGGTATTTACATTGCTGTTAAGGTTTACACTGTAACTGGCCAGCAGCCATTTATTCAGTATTTCTTCGTATTACTGTTTGCAGTACTTGCAGGTAAAAGTTTCTTTATCTTTGCAAATACCCGTATTGCACAGAACACAGGTGTCCACACCACTGCAACTGTAGAAAATATTGTTCCTACACATGGTATTACCATTGTTGAGGGTCTTCTTCGTTTAGAAGACAACACTACCCTGCCAATTGAAAGCCGTTTTGCAGGCGAGAGTGTTGCTCATGAGCTTAAGAGATTCCTTGATGACAACAATACTAAAAAGCTTCCTGCTTTATTAGTTAATAAAGATTCAAAACACCCTCGTGGCCAGTTCTTAATAAGAACAAGAGCAGGTCATTTGGATCAGCATTACATCAACTCATTAAAAACAAGTAAATAATTTAGGATATATAAGATGAGTCTTTCAAGTACTAAAGAGATCTTACAGGGCAAAATTGCCGTAGGTCAGAAAGTTACCCTAGCAGGCTGGATTAGAACCCGCCGTGATTCAAAAGCAGGTTTTTCATTCCTAGCTGTAAATGATGGTTCAGGTTTTGATAACGTACAGGTTATCGCACCAAATTCATTAGAGAATTATCAGAATGACGTTCTAAAGTTAACCACTGGCTGCTCTGTTGTAGTTGATGGTACCCTTCAGGAATCACAAGGTCAGGGGCAGGCTTATGAAGTCCTAGCTGACAAAGTATTTGTAACCGGTTTTGTAGAAGATCCTGATACCTACCCTATGTCTGCAAAGCGTCACTCTGTTGAATATCTACGTGAGTATGCTCATCTAAGACCACGCTCCAATTTAATGGGTGCTGTAATGCGTATTCGTAACACCCTAGCATACGCCATTCACTCATTCTTCCAGGAAAACGGCTTTATGTGGGTTGCAACTCCACTTATCACCGCATCAGACTGTGAAGGCGCAGGTGAGATGTTCACTGTAACCAACTTCGATCTAAACAACCTTCCAAAGGATGACAAGGGTCAGACAGATTTCAACCAGGATTTCTTTGGTAAGCACACATACTTAACCGTATCAGGTCAGTTAAACGCTGAGACCTATGCATGTGCATTCTCAAAAGTTTATACCTTTGGTCCAACCTTCCGTGCAGAAAACTCAAATACAACCCGTCACTTAGCTGAGTTCTGGATGGTTGAGCCTGAGATGGCATTTACTGATTTAGTAGGTTGCGCAGCTACCGCTGAGAAGATGTTAAAGTACGTATTCAAGCGTGTTCTTGAAGAGCGTGCAGATGACATGAAGTTTATAGTTGAGCGAGTAGATAAAGATGCAATCAACCGTTTAGAGCACTTTGTAAACTCAGACTTTGCTCAGGTTGACTACACCGACGCAATTGAAATTCTAAAGAAAGCTACCAAGAAGTTTGAGTACCCTGTTGAATGGGGTATCGACCTACAGTCAGAGCACGAGAGATATCTTGCTGAAGAGCACTTCAAGTCTCCTGTAGTTGTTAAGAACTATCCAAAGGATATCAAGGCTTTCTACATGAAGCAGAACGAGGACGGCAAGACTGTTGCTGCAATGGACGTTTTAGCTCCAGGCATCGGCGAAATCATTGGTGGTTCTCAGCGTGAGAACAATCTTGCTAAACTTGATGCTCGTATGGATGAGCTAGGTCTTAACAAGAACAACTACTGGTGGTACCGTGACCTACGTCGTTACGGCTCAGTACCTCACTCAGGCTTTGGTTTAGGCTTCGAGCGTCTAATTGTTTATATTACCGGTGTTGGTAACATCCGTGAGGCAATTCCATTCCCTCGCGCAGCAAGAACAGCTGAGTTCTAAAATAGACAAAAGCTCCACATGATGGAGCTTATAAAAGCCCGTAACATTGTTACGGGTTATTTTTTTGCGCTAAGCCACAGATACAAAGAGTAGGCATTGCCTACTCTATGTTTATGTCAGATTAAAATAAAACTCTTTTCTTTATGATGTCTTCTGCAGCATAAATGTCTGATACTCAAGATCATTAAAATGTGAATTTATCTGAATCAGGCCTACCACAGTACATACAAGCATTGATAAAGAGAAACCATAGCCATAATAGATTGGTCCTAAATCAACTGTTATGTATGAGAAGACAAAGTTTGTTAACACCATGATGAAAGATAAGATGCATGCTGAATATCTCTTATCAAGATAGTACATAACATTTAAAATCGCCATAACCAGAACCTGCAGACTTACACCTACAAGATCAACGTAGAAAAGGTTTAAATAAATTAAATCAATCCCAAGAAAAGTTAAGATCTTATCGGCAAAAACAAGAAGCAGCGCAAGTGTAATACCCTGGATTTTGAAAATCTTATAAATAGAGTTTCTGCAGGATAGAATCATCTTATCTTTATATAACCGAATAGTATTTAATGAACCGCCTTTTCTTACATTGTCGTAAAACTTCAGGCAGTTCTCGGTAAAATCAGTCTCCATCTTCATGATAAATACAGCCATACCTGGCACTACTGCAAGATATGCAATAAATATAGGTAAATCGTAAATATATGAAGCTCTAAAAATTCCAAGCTGTGCATATGAGGTTTCATGTCTGAACCAGAACACGAACTTGTCTGACCAGACTGCAAGGTTATAGAAAAGACCGCAGAATACTAAAGATATATAGACCTTTTTAGGATCTAAAAACTCAAAGGCGATAAATCTCTCTCCTGGGAATGTCACCACAACCTGATATAGGAAGGCAAAGGTAAGCACAGCCTGAGAAATAAAGAATATGACTACAAGTCCTACATAGCCACATGGAGGCATGATGTAAGACAGGAATATCATCAGACCATAGCCGCAGAAAATAGTAGCTACAATACGATAATACTCTTTCATACCACTTAAAAAGATAATCACAATCCACTGATTGGTAAGCAGTACAAATGATCCTAAAAGACACAACTTACTTACAATATCTATAGAATCACAAAAATACATTACCACAAGACCTATAAGTCCTGAGACTAAAGTCATGGTCAGCATGGCGCCAAAGAGGTTTGGAATAACTCTTCTGTCTTCGCCTAAAAACAGAGAATCAGCCACAAATCTTGTAAACAGGATCTGCAATGCACCGGATAGAATAAGCGATCCGGCCATCATGTACGTGACCGTGATTAAAAACTGTATGATGATATATGAAGGGTAAATAACACCAACGCTTATAATACCGATGATTAAAAGCGCAATAATTGATAATACCCATGGGCCAGAGCTTATAAGACCTGCTAAACCATAAGCCTCGATAATAGATGTTAATGTATCTCTTTTTAAGATCTTACGAAGCTCAAATCCTATACCTGCCATCTATGGCTCCTTTATAAAAATCCTTATATGCTTTAAACATCATTTCCTGATCGTAATACTTTAGAACACGCTTGCGACCTCTGTCGCCAAACTCTCTCCAGCGTGCTGCATCCTCAAAGAGGTACTCAATCATATTGATACCCTGTGTAGGACTTGCAATAGAGATAATTTCACCTGCGTGACCTAAATTTGGCTCTTCAGATTTAGCGCCATATAAAATCTCAGAGCATGCTCCCACGTTTGTTGCAATGCATGGAATACCGGCACACATAGCCTCAAGAAGAACCAGAGGCTGAGCCTCAGAAATTGAGGTCAGCATCATGATGCCGATTTTTGGTAAGATTTCAGGAACGTTCAGATTACCTGTAAACTTCACATGATCCTGTAAAGACAGACTCTCGATTAAAGTCTTACACTCTTCAACATAAACAGGATCTTCTTCCATAGGGCCTACAATCCATCCTTCAAGATCAGGATATAGCGCAAGAGCACCACGCACGGTACGAATAAAGGTTTTAACATCCTTAATTGATACCACACGTCCAATTAATGCGACAACATGAGGAGGCGTCTGTGGTCTGTTCTTATAGCTTTCAACAAAGTTTTTAGTCTTGATACCATTTACGACTACAACACACTTGTCTGCATCAGCGCCATCGAGGATCTGTCTTTCTTTATTGCCTTCAAATAGAGCGGTAATTTGTCCTGCTTCCTGATAGGCTGCCTTTCCAAGCTGAATAAAGAAGTTGATCCAGATCTTGCGGATAAAATCCATGCCAGTGTGCATAGAAATATCAAGTGCATCAGTTTTGTTTGAAAGCCATGTTGCAAGGGATAGGTCAATCTTACGCTCTTTAGTGTAAATACCATGCTCTGTAAGCAGGAATGGTAAACCTGTAAGAGAATGTACTAAGGCACCTAAAAAGCCTGCGTAACCTGTAGATATGGAATGATAAACCTTACATCTTGGAAGCTTGTTGGCAATAATTGCAAGGTTTATAAGTGGCTGATAAATGGTTCTGTAGGTCCAGAAATAATCTACAAATGAACCTTCAGCATCTACAGCTTCATAGCGATTTTTAAGAACATCCCATGATGCCCCACTGTACAGGAACTCATCAAGTGATTTATTATCACGGCCCAGCTCCTTGGCAAACGCCTTTAAAAGATCAGTAGGAATAGGCTCTTTTGGATCATCAAAATAGGAAATAACTTTTTCCCAGATATCAAAATTGCATCTGTCACTATGTCTTGTAGGGGCTTTCTTATCAATAGAATTTTTTGGCAGGATATACTGCATCTCCATACCAACAACATTGTCAGGTAAGGTATAAGCCATCTTTTTATAGTTTTCAGGCTGACCGCCAATGAAAACAAGGTAGAAGGTGTACTCAGGCATACCGTTTATGATCTGATGTACCCAGGATGACACACCACCTCGTACAAAAGGATAGGTACCCTCAAGCAACAGGCAGATGTCAGCACTCTTTCCTACATTAAAGCTTGCTTCTTTTACTGTAGTTATAGCAGGTGCTTTTTTAAACAAGTTAAACATTCTTACACCAGTACTCCTTTACCTTAGATAACTGACTGCCGTTAGATGTATCAATATTTGAGATAATCTCATGAACCTTTTTATAATCGCCTTTGTTAAAGGCACATTCAGCTATATAAGAGGAAACCTGTGATGAGAGCATCTTAGATGCCTGAGCCTTTAAAAACGATTCATAAGCCTCATCATTTTCCTTTATAACAAGGCATATTCTGCCCTTTAAAAGATTGAAACTTGCTCTATCCTCATGTGACAGCGCAATATTGCACCACTCTTTGGCCTTGCTGATATAGTGGTCAAACAAAACACCATCAGATAAACCTAAATAACAAAGCTCCCAGAACTGTTGTGCGATGTTATAGGCAGTATCTGCAATCTTATTGTGGTTATAAGTATTCTCTAAAATCTTGATGTTATCGCTGATCTGCTGCTCTAGAGGGTCTAACTGAGCATAGGCGAGCAATCTTACATCATCTGACAAATCTGTAAGAGCAAGCTTATAAAAAGATATACGCTCAGCTCTTGGTAATCTTCCTACAGAGTTTATAGCCTCAATACGTCTGTCCACTGATGGTGAATTCAAAAGGATATCACGCAAAGCTCCTGAGCCGAACTTTGTGTAAAGCATGTCACGAGGGTTAGCAGGAAGATTCTCGTTTTTAATCCCCTTCCAGGTGCACAGGATCTGCTTTTTTGGATGTAACAGCGCAAATACCACAGCAATGATGGTACCTAGCATTCCTAAAACCACAATAAAGCTGTTTACCACAAAGATAAAGAAAACAGCTCTTTTTTTATTAACGATTAAACTCTTAGGTAAAAGACCTATGCTTGCAACAGCTGACAGATAACAGGCTAAAAGATGCAGCAGTACAAAAACAGCTGTCTTAAGGCCGTCTGAATATTCTGTAAATAAAGCTGCAAAAGCTAGAAACTCTAAAACAACACTAAGAGTTAGCAATTTTTTCATAGTGCATTCCTAAAGGTTTTAGCTCATCAAATAAAACCTGATTATCTTTAGTTACATCTAAAGGACCTATGCATTGAGTTTCGATGATAGAGCCATCTGCCCTTACCATCTGCTTTAATACTCTGTCTTTAAATAACTGTGCCTGATATAAGGTTGTCATAGGAAGTAATACTACAAGAGATGTATTCCCCTCTTTATCAAAGGTCTTCCAGTAGATATCAGCACCACGGCGCATTGAAATGGTCTTATCTAAAATCTGCATACTCTCGGTTGTATGTCCTTTAAAGATAAGAAGGCTACTCTGAACCTTATGCTTGGTATTCTCTGCTAAAACATCAAAGAAGTATTTTGAGAATAGCTCAATCTGCTGTTTTAAAAGCACAGGAGCGACAACACCTGTGGTAATAACATCTGACACGTAGTTTGCAACCAGATTTAAAATCGCCAGATTCTGATCAGTTAAGGTAAAGAATTTAACCTCTGTGGCAATAACGCAGCCTAAAAACTTTTCGTTTCTGTCAATTAAAGGAATGCATAACTTGTATTTACCCTGCAAATCCTCGTCATACAGATCAATTGGAGATAGAAGCTCTTTTTGCAGCATCATAGCCTTTAGCATAGGATCAGATAAATCAAGCTTTCCCATTTTTCCTAAAGTTGCTATGGCCTTATCGTTGATTTTTTTATTATCGGTAATTGTGTAAAAACCAGCTTCTTCAATTCCAACAATTGAAGAGAATAAAGACAGCACAGGAGTTGCAAGAAGCGATAAACGCTTTTGCTGTTCCATACCAACTAATGGGTATTGAGCTGATAACTTTTCAATCTCGCTGATATTAGAACGCAGGCTTAATACCTGACCTGCCATTCTCTGCTCTAACTGGTCATGTGAAGAGCGAAGCAGGAAGTAGTTCTGAGTAAACAGCTCAAGCTTACGCTTCATGAAATCATAATCTAAATCGTTCTTTTTAAGATTATCGTACCAGACGTCTCTAAACTCACCTGTAATCATTGCTGCTAAAAGTAAGCCTACAGCCTTTGAGAAAGAATAGAAATCAATAATATGATGATATCTGTAGTAAACAACTGTCATGAATACAGTTAAAACCGCACAGGCAAAGCCCTGGGTAAAACCATAACGCAGTGCAATTAGTATTACAAAGATTACAGGCCAGAAGAAGTCCTGACCACCTGAATATGCGCTTACAAGATCAAGTGAATTTGGCTTGTAGATCCAGTCAATAGAGCTAATCCATAAATAGGATGCAATCAGAGCAACAACAATATTCTCTGTCCAGGCGACCAAAGGCTGTGAAGAGCCATTTGATAAGATACGTTTTAGCGCACAAATATAACTTTTTATTGCCATTTTTTCTTTGTTGACTTAGTTTAACTTAACATCATCTAAAATATTTGAAACAACCTTCTGACCTGCGCCATTTAAGCTTTCACGACCAAAGCCTGAACGTGAACCGGTCTTTGTAAAGATAACCTTTCCTGTTGCATCAGTTACCTTGATAGTTACAGATACTACAGGCTCGCCATCTAAACCTGCCTTGTAGTTCCACTCATCTACTGAGCCTGAGATTACATAGTTGTAGCTTTGGGTCTTTAACCACTCCTTAGCCTGTTTTAACTTGTAACCATCATCTAAAATGTTCTTTAAATCATCAATATTGTTCTCGTTTTCAAAGCTTATATACTGAACACCTTTTGATGCAAGCTCAGAGCCTACGATAGTCTGAACGTTTTCTGATGCTAGTGGAGTGTTAGACTGATTTACAAATGGGATAAGAGCAATGGTGCCAGCCTTGCTGATGGCAACAGAGCCTGTACCTGTATATGAAGAACAGGCATTTAGTGCAATAGCAGCTACTGCGCAGGATAAAAGAACTTTTTTCATACAATTACCTTTATTAACTTAAAAATCCAATGAATAACCAAGGCTTAGGTTAAATGCTCTATTTCCCTGTCTATCTACAGTCTGAATAGAGGTTCTAAAAGAAAGCTCATCTGTTGAGCTAAAGATGCTGATACCAGCACCAGCTGACAGACTTGCATCAATCTTTTTCTCGCCAAGGTTATAACCGGTTGCAACATCAAATACATATCTAAAACCAGGAGTAGAAGTACCTGGAAGCTGTACTGTGCCATGACCTAAATTAAAGCCTAAAGATACATGCTTATACACATCACCAAGATATGAGCCTTGTGTGATGGTATTAGTATCATCATCTAAAGTATGGTTATACTCATTTGATTTTGTAAGATAACCATCTTTAAGTGAATTCTTCTGATAGGCTGCTGCCACATATACATTAAGATACGGATCGTTTAAAAATACTGAAGATGTAATCACCCCCTCAAGATCAAAGCCTGTAGCAAGGCTCTCATTGAATCTTGATTTATAGTTGTGAACACGAGTTGTAAACTCAAAACTCTCTCTTCCATATGGCACCATGTTAAAGCGAGCCTCAAGGTAGTTATCCTTACCTAGCACATTCATCATATGAGATAGATCTGAATGAGCGTTTACAGCTCCCTTTAAAGCTACGAGATAGCGCTCATCAAAATGGTAGATACAATCAAGTGCAAAGCCAGCTCTGCTCTTTCCTGCGCCATCGGCAAGATCAACTGATGCATTAGCCTCATACTGCTTTTTGTCAAGAGAGATTTCAGCCTGAAGACGCTTTTCGCTTTTTATTCTCTTGCGTAAAAGCTGATCTGGGGCATCTGATGATTTATGAGATACTGAAATCTTATAGTCACCTAAACTGTAAGGACCATGGTATGAAAGCTCATAACCATGCATTCCCCATGAGGTTACGTTTGTATAGATAAACTGTACTGAGCGGTTGTATTTTGGATTGTCATTAGCTGTAAGATTACGCAGTGCATTATCCTCAGCCTTAGACTTTGTTCTGCCGATATTAGCCTGACCTAATGTATAAGCCTCATATGAGCGGCCAAGCTTTGCTAAAGCCTCATAGCGATTAGATGCAGTAAGTCCTACGCCTTTTTTAAGAAGCTCTTCAATCTTTGCTTCATCCTTTGAGCGTACAGCAAGTAAAAGAGCCTGGTAGTCTGCTATCTTAAGATTTGAAATCTTAGTGCAGTGAGCAAGATACAACGCTCTTTTTATATTGTCCTGCGATAAGGCATCATCAATAAGGTTTTGAGCAAGTGATGGTGTAATATCTCCCTTTGAAAGCTCACGCTTTATAACTTCTCTACTCTTGTTGTGATCCACAAAGGTATAGATTAACGATGCTAAAGTGATGTTGTTGTCACTTAGTGCTAAAAGCTCCTGAGTCTTGTTTTTAACGATGTAGTTTCTGATCCTGTAGGCTTTATCAAGCTGTCCTAGATCTTCAAGTAACTGAGCATAGGATAGCAATGTAGGAAGCTCTACCTTATCATTGTTTAGAATAATCTTCTCGTAGAAGAATTTAGCTTCATTTTTGTAATTTAGAGTATCAGCTAAACTTGCAGCAAGAGCCCAGGCATTTCTGTCGTTTTCAAAGTAGCTTCTGTTTTCCTTATATAATCTGTCAGCTTCCTTCTGATTATTCTCAATAAGAGCAATATTACAAAGACCGTCAATTGCCACAATTGAATGAGGATTTGCCTTTAGAAGCTGTGTATAGAGCTTTTTAGCTTCATTATAATTGCCATGCATATACTCGTTGTAGGCTCTATAAGAGACAACCTCGGTTGAGTTATATACAGGATCATCTTTAATAGCTTTGAGGACTTTGTTTACTACCTCATCATCGCTGCTGTTAAAGGCAAAGCTTAAAATCTCTGATAATACGGTGTTATCCTTACTCTCTTTATAAAGACGTAAAAGCTTATCTACATTTTCTTTAGTTACAGGTCTTATGAAGTTAACCAGGAAGTATGGTTTTACCTCAGGTGAACTTCTATCAAAAAGAATATTCTCAGCTACCTTTGCAACATCCTTATTAGAGGTATTCCAGGCAAGAGTTGATACCTTGTCAACATACATATCATCAAGCTTCTGCCAGTCTTTTACAGAGGTTAAGACACGAAGTGCTGATTTATCATCACCTAGCATCATGTATGCAGAGGCTACACGAAGTGCATCATCTGCACTTACACTGCCGCCCTTAGCTAAGGTTTCAAAAGCAGAACATGACTCTTCGTATTTATTTAAATAACTGTTTAATCTGAAGATATGACGGAGCAGATTCAAATCCTTTGGAGATTTGTCATAGAGCTTGTTTACAATATATAAAGTGTATTCTGTACCGTTACACTTTTCATTGGTATCAATAAAGTCATTGATATCATCACTCTCTAGTAAATCCTTTTCGTACATGGCATTGTAAAACTCTGCCATACTGTATAAATCAGCAAGTGATCTAGATTCTTCAAGACCAGCCTTTAAATCCTCGCGTTTGTCTGTTTCCTTTAATAAAAGCAAACTTGTCTGCTGAGCCTTCTCAAGAGAGCCCTGCCAGACATACACATCATGTAGCTTTTTAATCGAATCGTATTTTGTAGAGTCTTTACATAAAGATTCTAGAATTACTGATGCCTTATCAAGCTGTGACTGAGAGATTAAAAGATCAACATATTTGTTAAAATTCTCTTCATTTGGCTCTACTTTGCATAGAGTTTCAAAAAGGCTTAAGCTCTCATCATATAAACCAAGAGAATTAGCTGTCTTAATCTCATCTTTAATAAAGACAGGATTATCCTTTAGCTTGCCTTTGTATTTAGATAAAAAGTCCTTATAAAAATCCTTGTCAAAGGCTTGCAGATAAAGAGTGTTAAGAGCAAGTCCCTTTTCAAGAGTCTGATCTGATAAAAAGTCCCTGTATTTAATATCAGTTGCCTTTTCATACATGCTACCCTGAATTGCAATTGAATAAAGCTTATCTTCAATTTCAGGAGTCTTGTTCACAACTCTGTCTAAAAAGTCAAAAGACAGTTTTGTAAGATTTAAAGCTAGAGACAGATTTGATAATTCAATTAACTGCTCATCTGAGAATTCTTTTTGCCCAAATGCTTTAATCTCAGCTACAAGCTGACGTTTGGTTACATCAGATGGTTCATTGTCAAATGCGCCCATTAAAGCGAATTTGGTCTTAAGATATAAAATGTAGGTGTCAGCTAGCTGATGTTTTGGATCCTGTTTTAAAGAAGGAGCTAATAACTCTAGTACGGTATTGTACTTACCTTTGTCATAATAAATCTTTGCTTTGAGGTATGGGATCATAGGATCATCAGGATTTACCTTCTCAAGCTCATTTAAATAAACTAAAGAAGCTTCTGGTGACTGTCCTTTTAAAATCTTGTCCTCAAGAGAATTTGATGTAGGAGTTAATAAATAAATAGCACCAGCAGCCACTACTAGCAATGCTGCGATAGTGGACTTTGACAGCAAGCTAACTTTTTTATTATTTTTCTTATTTGAAGCCATTTTTATAACCACACCGTACTTTAATTACAAATCAAAGTACCTTTAAACAAGCCTACATTCTCAGTTGTAAAGACTTGAACAGCACCCTCTTTAGAATCTTTAAATTCATCAGTAGTAACAAGCTGACAGTTGTTCTTTGCATAAACAGAAAACTTTAATGGGATATAGGATTTAATCTCAAAATCAACCTTGTTACCATTTTTCTGCCACTTTCTTACAATACCGTTGGCATTCTTTAAAAGAATCCCCTGTGGCTCTTTAGCCTTTGTAAATGACAGCAGATTATGATGTTTGTTTAAAATCAGATAATTACCGTCAACGCCATCATTAAAACCTAC
>JAAYPN010000005.1 GCA_012519775.1 Aeromonadales bacterium
GCTTTGATACTCCATTCTATTCTGAAGGTTTCCAGATGCTATCTCAGACTGGCGGTACCTTTGGCTCTCCAAAAGCAATAGGTCGCTGTCCTGATGATGAACCTCCATACTCATTTGATCCAAACTACTACTGCAAGATAGCCTATAACTACATAATTTTCAGGAAGGATAATACCTGGTGTCTTCTTGGATTTACAAGCTGCAATCACTACAGCGGTGTCTTTGAGATTTACCCTGACGGCTATCTAAAAGTTTTTATGTCACTAGATGGCAGCACCAAAAGATCAGGCGATGTTCTTAATTTTGAGAAATTCACCATTCTATGTGGTGATTCAAAAGATGCTGTATTAAAGCAGTATGCAAAGCTCATACAGAATAACCATAAGACGCTTACCTTTTCAAAGGATGTAAACGGCTGGTGCTCATGGTACTGGTACTATGAGAAGGTAACTGATAAAGATATCTATAATAATCTTGAGATACTAAAAAAGCATAAAGATCTGTCCTATGTGCAGATTGATGACGGTTATCAGACTTTTATGGGAGACTGGCTGGATTTCTCTGATAAATTCCCTGATGGTCTTGATAAGGTGGTAAAGACCATTATAGATGCAGGTAAAGAGCCTGCGCTCTGGGTAGCTCCATTTATTGTAAGTGAGCACTCAAGATTATTTAAAGAGCACCCTGATTACCTTTTACGTGATTATGAAGGCAATCTTGTAAGCTCAGATAAGCTTACCTATGGCGGATGGCGTGATACTCCTTGGTATGTGCTTGATTTTTCAAATTATGAGGTGATTAAGTACATTCAGAAGGTCTTTAGATACTTCCACGACAAATTAAAGATTAAATACTATAAGCTTGATGCTTGCTACTGGGCTGCAATTGCAGGCTACAGATACAATAGAAACTTCTCTCGCGTGGATAACTACAGAGCAGGTTTAGAGTCCATCTTAGAGATTGTAGGACAAGACAGCTTTGTTTTAGGCTGTAACGCACCTATGTGGCCGTCACTAGGCTTAGTGCATGGTATGCGCATAAGCGATGATATCGTGCGTAACAAGGATAGAATTCATCAGGTAAGCTTTGAGCTTTTCAACAGACTGTGGATGAATAAGACTCTCTGGCTTAATGATCCTGACTGTCTGTGCCTTAAAGATCTTGGTGAGCAGGTGGCAGCATCTAATGACTACAGCCTTCATAAAGCTACAATCCTCTTATCAGACGGTGTCTTTATGTTAGGAGATGCTCTTGAGACTTTAGATAGCAGTGACTTTGCTGATATCAATAAAATCCTTGATGTAAAGAAACAGGATAAAGAGATCTCCTATAACGATGACTTTACCTTCTTTAAGGTTAAGTTAAAAGATCATTGTCTGCATGTACACTATAACTTTGGCAATGAGGATAGAAATATTACTCTTGAAAATGGAGCTATAGATTTCTTTAGTTGCAAAAAATTAGATTTAAATCAGACACTGCAAGCTGGCAGCGCCATAGTTGTAGATTATAAAAACAGCTAATCACGTGGAGTATAAAGGAGGCAAAGCCTCCTTTATAAATTAAAACTCTATATGATTAAAACTCTGTGTCAAAATCTAAAATATCTCCCTTGGTCATGGCGATGATCCCCTTTAGAGCACACAAAGTAGTTTTAAGTCTTATCTCTTCTCTATCCCCTTTTAAATGAAGGCATAAAGGAACTGCCCTATCTCCTCTCTTTTGCACGCTCATCCACACAGTGCCAACAGGTTTTGTAGGTGTTCCGCCATCAGGACCTGCAATACCGCTTACAGCAACAGCTATGGTGGCAAGACGAGCTCTGTTTAGCGCACCTTCAGTCATCTGCACTGCAGTCTCTTTGCTTACTGCGCCATGCTCTTTAATGGTGTCTTTTGAGACATTTAGAACATCCTCTTTAAGCTCATTTGAATAGGTTACAAAACCTCCTTCAAAATAAGCTGATGCACCTGGTACTTCAACAATGGAGGCTGCAATAAAGCCTGCTGTTAAAGATTCAGCTGTTACATATGACTGATGATATTTTACAAATAACTCTTTGAGCTCATTAGCTTTAGTAATGATCTCCTGTTGTAAGTTCTGATACATGATTATGTCCTATCTATATCTTGGACGACGAAGACCTGCTTTTGCAGAAATACCATAAGCATCACGTGCCTTTAGATTTGCCACATGATGAGGAGGAAGCGGATTTGGCTCAATGCTCTCATGAGATGAGTCTTTTTCCTGAACAGACTCTGAATCAGAGCCCTTTGAGAAGAACTTCTCAGTCTGTGCACGAGCCTGCTCTTCAATGGTAAGTGGTTTTACCTTGTAATTGTTAACTTTTGCTAACATGGTTACTTCATAACTAGGAAGTCCTGTTCTTTGACAGACCTCATCAATGCTCATGCCCTGAGCAAGAAGAGTTTTAGCAAGGTAAATCGGCTGATTCTCAACGGACTTATCCTGGAATTCCTTTTTCTGCTGCTCTACCTTGATATTAAGATTATCAACAGAGGTATCCATACTGCGCTGCTTGTCAATTAAATCCTGCAGTGTCTGTGTAGCATAGCTCATTGATGAATCAAAGGTTCTGCTTTTACGCTCTAGAGAGTCAACAGATACACCCTGTTTTTTAACCTGCTCCTGCAGTTCTAGCACAGCTTTTTCAAGAGACTGCTTAAGCTTTAGGTTTTCTTTTTCAAGAGTGTTGCATCTTCTGTTTGAGATAACAAAAGAGATAAGAATAAAGAGCAACAGCACAGCTGCTGTGCCAAAAACTATCATCATAGATACATCTAAATAAGATTGCATAGTTGCTCTTTTTTATTTGAATTTGCTTTAAATTTAGTAACTTATGAAACGATATTACCAAACATTTTGGTATTTGTATCATTTATTCTGAATTTTAGCTACAAAAAAGCGGTGATAACACCGCTTTTCTAACAAAACTCACATTAACCTAAGTTAGTTACATCTTTCCATTCTGTCTCAGTAAATAACTTGGTCAAATCAATAAGGATCAATAGATCATTTTCGCGGTTGCATACGCCAGAGATGAACTGAGCGTTATCTTCAGTACCAACGTTTGGAGTGTCGTCAATATCAGCTGTATTAAGATCAGCTACTTCTGCAACAGAATCAACAAGAATACCGATTACGTGCTTTTCTGATTCGACGATCATAATACGGGTGTTATCTGTAACCTCAGCATGAGGAATACCAAAACGAGCACGGGTATCGATAACTGTTACAACGTTACCACGAAGATTGATAATACCTAAAACGTATGAAGGTGCACCTGGAACAGGAGCGATGTCTGTATAGCGTAGAACTTCACGAACCTGCATTACGTTAACGCCATAAATTTCGTTACCTAACTGGAAAGTTACCCAACGTAATAGTTCGCCTTTCTTGCCGTTTGCACCAAGATCTAGAAATTTGTTGGTTTCTTCTTTAGACATTCCATATTCCTCATAATTACAACCACATCAAATGTGGGCTTTATATTTTTATTGTAAATAAATTTATAACGTTTGAAGTTGCAATTAGTTAAAATTTTGATCATTCACACATTTCTGAGTCAAGATCTTTGAGATTAACACCATTTTCAAACATCTTAATTAAAGCTTCCACGTGCAATAAGGCACACATCTCTTTCTTTACGATACCTGCAAGCCATGGTCTGTTACCTGCTGTCTCTCTCCAGGTTACCTGCTCTTTTGAAAGAATACGGTTACCCTCAAGAACATCGCAACCTACTGACCATAGAGTCTTATCAAGTGCAATCATGTAATCATAGATATCAGACTTAGGTGCATCTGGCTTTACCCAACGCAGAGTATCTACAACATTCATCTTTTTACCACGAATGTCAGCAATTCCCATAAACCAGTTTGGTTTACCAAATAGTGGAGTTATTTTTTCACATTGGAAGATACCACCTAAATTAATTAGTGGTACTGCAAAACGAATGCCCTTTACTAAAAAGAACAGTGCCTGGAATTCGTTTGGCATCTCAATGTTTTTCCACTCATATGGATTTTCAGGAACACTGCTTACATCCTCTTGAGTATCGGTCTTTATATCCTTTTCTTTAGTGGTAGATGCTGATAATGCTACAGATGTAGCAGTTTCTGTCTTTTCTGCGACCTCTGTCTTGGTTTTTGTTTCAACTTCAATCTGGGTCTTAGTTTGAGTCTCTACCTTAGTCTGTGTCTTGGTCTCAAGATCGGCAAGTAATGACTGCAATGACTGGTGCTCAGCAAAAGGAAGTGGCTCTTGAGTCTCTTCTTCAACTTCAGTTTCTGTCTGAGTCTGAGGCTCTAGAGTAAATGCGCTATCTATTGCTTCATTTTCTGCAGTTTCTATAGTATCTGTATCAGTTTTGCTTTGAAGATCTAGAGTGTCATCAGCTGTCTCTTGCTCAGTGCTATCTGCAATTATAGGAGCACTCTGTTCAACTTCAATTTCAGTTTCAACAGGTACATCGTGATTTAAATAATCATGACCATCATCTACTGCTGACGCACTAGGAGCTGCAGCTGATGCAGTATCTTGAGCTTCTTCAATTGAAGATTGTGCGTGATCTTGAGGCATTTCCTCTTCAAGCATCTGCTTGAAGTAGGCAACTAGAGTGTCATCAATCTCGTTAAATGACATATTTATTCCTTATTCAATTAGCTAAGCATTGAGCCCATGTCATCTGCAACAATATCAACATCCTGAGTTTCTTTTGATGCTTTTTCTTTCTCTTCAAAAGATACGATTGCAGCTACATTTGGGGTTACTTTCTCAACGTTATTGATGAGTTCCTTGCTGATAACATCTACTAATAACTGATAATAAGCTACAGCACCACGGCATTTTTCATCTAGCATTGTAATTGGCATGCCCCTCTGTGATGACTCTCTGAACAGAGTATCAATTGGGATCTGAGCGTTCCACAGATTATCCTTGTAGTGAGCCTTTAAAAACTCAAGTGAGGTTCTGCTAGCCTTTGTTCTCTTATCATACATGGTAGGTATTACAGTGTAATTGATGTTGCACTCGCTATCTGCCTTCTTCATGATGGAGAAGGTTCTTACCATGCCCTCAAGCCCCTTTAAAGACAGGAACTCAGTTTGTGTTGGCACAAGAATAGAGGTACTTGCAACCAGTGCATTTACCATCAGTGCGCCTAATACAGGAGGACAGTCAACAATTACCACATCGTACTCTTCTTTGATTAAATCGAGCGCACGAGAAAGAATTCTACCTACACCTGACTGACCTGATAGCTTTCTGTCAATGGTAGCTAGAGTCATGCTTGAGGCAATAATATCAAGATTAGGGAAATTTGTATGAGTAATACACTCTAAAACCTTTTCTTTTGTAAGATCTTTTTGAATGTATAGATCGTATAAATTTCTTTCAATAGAATTGTAATCAAATCCTAAATAGCTGGTTAAAGATGCATGAGGATCGGTGTCTATAATAAGACAACGGATATTCTCTCTCTGACACCAACCGGCTAAAGAGGCTACTGTAGTAGTCTTACCTACGCCACCTTTCTGACTGGCAATCGCCCAAACTAACACATTAGCTCCTTACTTATTGCTGAAATTAAGTTCTATAGAGTTATTCTCACCGCGTACCACATCAAGATCTGCAGTACCAGCTGAGCCCTCAGGTGTTGAGTCTTTCTTGCTAGAAGTAAAACCACCTTCAGGTACATTCTCAGTCTTTGGAGCCTCCATAGCATAACGTGAGATTGCAATTACTACCTTACGATTCATTGCACGACCTGCAGCTGTTGCATTTGAGAATTTTGGAGAATACTCACCAAAGGCCTCAATAGCCATTCTCTCAGGACGGATACCGTCCTTTTCTAACTCTTCAAGCACAGATAAAGCTCTGTTTGCAGATAAATCCCAGCTGTTTCTGAAAATACCGTTCGGTACAAAGGAGTTGTCTGTAAAACCACGTACACGAATATAGTTGTTGATATTTGAAATAGCACCTGCAATCTTTAGAATTACAGGACGGGATGGAGCAAGTACTGATGCACTGCCCTCAGCAAATAGAAGACCTGAATTGATATTAATTGATAACCAGTGTGGATCCTCTTCAATATCAATGTAATTCTTAAGGCCGGTATCTGAAATTGCCTCAGAGATAGAACGGCGGATTGCATCAAAGTGATTACCAAGTTTGCCCTCACCTTGAGTATCTGCATCAACTTGTGTTCTGCCACCTTCTTCAAACTTATCAGCAGAACCGCCTGGCTGGAACCCCCCCTGACCTGTCTGAGCGCCGCCATCTGGCATTGATGACTTTGGATTATTGTTCTTAGATACTGTGTTCTCTGATACAACAAGCTCACCTGCTGATGTTGCAGAGTCAGCATTGTTCTGACCGTCACGCTCATCATCTGAGCCTGAGGTTGTATCATCACGGTTTTCATTAGATACAGTTGAGGTGGTCTGGAAATTCATCATCACACCACCATCTTCAATGATCTGTTTTCCTGTATCACCCTGATGAGCATCAAGCTGAGCTTTTACAGCTTCCTGTACCTGCTCTGATAACTGCTGTGCAAGTGATCCAGGAACTAAAAGAGCACCACCAGGTGTATTTACGATGGTAGATTCTGTAAAGGCCTGAGCAATACTCTCGGCAATTGATTTGGCATCTGACTGCTTGGCCATAGCAAAAGCATATAGAACCACGAACAACGCAAACAAAAGCGTCATGAAGTCGGCGTAGGACACCATCCAACGTTCGAGGTTTTCGTGCTCTGGAGGTTTCTTCTTCATGAGGTACCTCTACTACTGAGCGTCTTTCTTTTCAGAAGAGTAGACTTCTAGTCTGCGCTTGATCATCATGGTGTTTTCACCAGATGCAATTGATACAAGTCCATCTAATGTCATGTACTTTAACAGAGTCATCTCAGCTACAATACCTTTAATACGGTTTGCAGCAGGAAGACAGATAATGTTTGCAAGAACAAGACCGTAAATGGTAGCTACGAATGCCACAGCAATAGCAGGTCCTAACTCATCAGGTCTGTCAAGTAGAGACATAGCGTGAATCAGACCTAACACAGCTCCGATAATACCCATTGTTGGTGAGTAACCGCCCATAGCTTCTAGAAACTTTGAGTAAGGCTCGTACTTTGCTTCTTCAACAGCGATAGCCTGCTCTAAGATCTGATGTAGTGAATCCTTGTCAACACCGTCCACAATCATCTGAATACCGCCACGGGTAAAATCATCTGAAGCTGATCCTATGGAGTTTTCAAGAGCTAAAAGCCCCTGCTGACGAGCGGTTGTTGATAAACCAACTAAGAATTCTGCCTGAGGCTCTAATCTGATCCTTGGAGGAACTAAAAGCCACATAAAGCACTTTAGAGCACCAACAATGGTAGGTAGGGGGAACTGAACCACGCATGCAAAGAATGATGTACCGAATACTACCAAGAAAGCTGGTAGAACAAGCATCATGCCAGGATGTGTTCCTTCAAGTATCATTGCAATGACGATACATCCGATTCCCAGGAAGATACCTAAAAAGTTCATATTAACCGCCCTTTATTATTGTTTTAATTTAGCCTAACTCTTTTTGAATACAGCTTGCAATATCATCAAGAGGAAGTACTAGATCAGCTACGTTAGCGTTAACAATAGCCTGAGGCATACCGTACACTACGCAGGTTTCCTCGTTCTGAGCCCAGATAACAGAGCCCTTATTCTTTAATATGGTGCAACCCTCACAACCATCAGAACCCATGCCGGTTAAGATCATTGCAAGAACCTTGTTGCTGTAAATCTGTGCTAAAGATGCAAATGATACATCCACACATGGATTGTAGGTTAAACGACCAGTATCCTGAATAATGCGAATACGTGTCTTAACACCAAAGCGCTCGAAAATCATCTGCTTGCCGCCAGGTGCTAGATAGCAGGTACCAGCCTCTAAAATATCGCCATCCTGAGCCTCAACCACATGCAGATTTGACATCGCATCAAGTCTTTGAGCAAAGGTTGTGGTAAATGAACCTGGCATATGCTGCACAATAACTACAGGAATTGATAGTTTTGGAAGCTGTGGAATGATTTGCTGCAAAGCAACAGGTCCACCTGTTGAGCAGCCGATTGCAATAATAGAATGTGGTTTGCCTGACTTTCTAAATGCAGTAGTCTCTGATTTGTGGTTGCCGAATGTAAACTTACGGGCTGCTGCAGGAAGACCAGGATCAGAGGTTAACATATCGCTAATCTTCTTGTACTGCCCCATAGCTGATGCTTTTGATGCAGCGCTACCAGCTGGTGCTGCAGTTGTAGTAGTTGCAGCAGGTCTTGCAGCTGTTGTTGCAAATCTTGATGCAGGAGTTGCTGTTGTTGCAGTAGTTGAAGCTGTACGTGTAAAGGTACTTGTAGTAGCAGATCTTGCAGCAGTAGTTGCAGATGTAGCAGGACGTGCTGGCGTTGTAGAGCCTACAGCTCTAAAGCCTCTTACTCTACTTCTTGAAACAGCTTTAATGGAATTTAATAATGCCTTGATACCATCTTCACGGCGGTGAGCGATATCATCAAAGTTTTTAGGCATAAAGTCTACCGCACCGGCCTCTAGTGCCTTAAAGGTAGAGTTTGCACCTTCAAATGTAAGTGATGAGAACATTAAAATAGGTGTTGGTGTTCTTGCCATAATTTCTTTTACAGCAGTAATACCATCCATAACAGGCATTTCCACATCCATGGTGATTACATCAGGATGTAAAGATGCAGTTAGGTTAACACCCTCTTTGCCGTCCTTTGCCTCGCCTACTACCTGCATTGTAGGATCAGATTCAATGATCTCCTTCAGGCGCTTACGGAAGAAGGTCGAGTCATCTACAATCAAAACTTTGATTGGCATAAATTGTTATTCCTAATTTTCTAAAATATTATTATTGCTGTTCGAAAACCTGTTCTTCAAGTTCTTCAACAGGTGCTTCTTCAGCAGTTATTTCTTCTTTTGGTTCTTTTGGTTCTTCTTTTTTCTCAATAAGCTTACTAAAGTCAATGCGCTCTGCGTTCTTATGAGCATATGCACGCATTAAACCTGGAATATCAAGGATCAGAGCAATACCACCATCTGATGTAACAGTTGCGCCTGCCATACCTGGTGTATGACGGAGCATATCATCTAATGGCTTAATCACAACTTCTTCCTGACCTAGAAGCTCATCTACAACAAAGCCTACTAACTGAGCTGCAGAAACCTGAACAAGTACAATATGAGCCTTTTTCTGCATGTATTCCTGAATTGATATATTCTCAAACCACTGCTTCAAGAAGAATAGTGGAATTGCCTTGTCTCTGATAACAATGGTGTTTAAACCATCAACGTTTCTCATAGAATCAAGCTCTAGATAGAAGATCTCAGAAATTGAGGTCAATGGCAGAGCAAAGGTTCTGTCAGATACAGAAATCATCAGTGTAGGTAAAATAGCTAAGGTTAGTGGAACCTTAATCTCAATGGTTGTACCCTGACCATAGGTTGATACAACATGAACCGTACCGTTAAGCTTTGAAATGTTGGTCTTAACTACGTCCATACCAACGCCACGGCCTGAAACATCGGTTACCTCGGTATTAGTTGAGAAACCTGGTGCAAAAATCAGATTTAATGCATCAGAATCTGACAGTCTGTCAGCTGCACTCTCATCCATAAGACCTTTTGATACAGCTAATGTACGTAACTTATCAGGATCCATACCCTTACCGTCATCAGTGATCTTTAGTAGAATATGATCACCCTGCTGAGAAGCTGACAGTAAAACTACACCGGTCTCACTCTTACCTGCAGCTACACGCTCCTCTGGAGATTCAATACCATGGTCACAGCAGTTACGTACCATGTGAATCATAGGATCGGCAAGAGCATCAACAAGGTTCTTATCTAACTCTGTATCCTCACCTTCCATACGAAGCTCAATCTTTTTACCAAGCTTACGTGCAAGATCACGTACAACACGTGGGAAACGGCCGAATACCTTCTTAACAGGCTGCATTCTGGTTTTCATAACAGAATTCTGAAGTTCACCTGTTACCACATCAAGATTGGAAATTGCCTTTGACATTTCCTGATCAGAACGACGGGATGCCATGTTTACAAGACGGTTACGTACAAGTACAAGCTCACCTACAAGGTTCATGATGTCATCTAAGATCTTGGTATCAACACGAACTGTAGTATCAGCATCAACATTACCCTTATTATCGCCACCTTTACCAGCTGGAGCCTTTGAAGCTGGAGCTGAAGGTGCAGCTGGGGCTGCAGGAGCAGGAGAGGCCTTTGCAGCCTTGCTTGCCTTCTTGTAGTCGTCACCTGATGCTACCTGTAATTCTTTTGCCTGAGCTTCCTTCTTTGCAATAGCGTGAGTTTCTTCCTCAACGCTCTCTAGCATCTTGTCAAAGTCAGCATCAGTTACATCCTTACCCTGATCATCATCAGCGCCAGGAGCATGGCCTTTACCATGTAACTGGTCTAGTAATGCCTCAAACTCTTCTTCTGTAATATCATCAATTGAAGAGTTGTCGTCAGAAGCCTGTGGCTCTTCAACCTTCACAGGTTCAGGCTCTGGTTCTGGAGCAGGAGCAGGAGCTGCGTTGCCTGCTGCAATTGCGTGTAATCTGTTAATAAGGTCACGTGGAGGCTCACCTAGCTCTTCGCCGTTTTTTACAGCGTCAAACATGGTGGTGATCTCATCGTATGCCTGTAATACAGCATCCATAAGATCAGGAGACATGCTGATGCGGGTGTTACGTAACTCGTCAAATAGGTTCTCTGCAGCATGACATACCTCAACTAATGAGGTTAATTGTAAGAAACCTGCACCGCCCTTAACAGTATGGAAACCTCTAAAGATTGCGTTTAGCAACTCCTTATCATCAGGGGTCTTTTCTATTTGGACTAGCTGCTCATTAAGATTTTCAATAATCTCACCTGCTTCTACTATAAAGTCTTGTAGAATTTCCTCATCCATTTTCGGTCTCCGTATATTCTAGAATCCTAAACTTGCAAGTAAATCATCAACTTCGTCTTGATTTGATGCAACGTTGTCTGTTTGTTTTGTACTCTCTAAAGCAGGTCCCTGAGGTGAAATACCCTGTTCTGCTTCATCATTAGTAAGAATATTTTCCTTTTCTTCTTCTGTGAAATTCATTAAAAACTTTAGTAATTTATCTTCAACTTCGCTTACTAGAGTAATTACTTTCTGAATCATCTGACCTGTAAGATCCTGATAATCCTGTGCCATTAAAATAGTGTTCAGCTGATCGCATACATCTTCTGCGTTCTTTTTTGTATCTTGAATCAGACCGTCTACATTGCGTACTAGAGATACGAAATTATCTCTGTCGATTCTGCCCTTCATTAGAGCTGACCATGCAGGAAGAAGTTTCTCAACAGCGCTTTGCAGTTCCTTTACTAAAGGCTCACAGGCATCTACAGCATCTAAAGTTCTTGATGCAGCTGAATCAGTCATGGTAATAATAGATGACAATCTCTCTGATGCTCTTGGCATGTCAACTTTGGCGATTACCCTCAGACGCTCATCATCAGCAAAGCTCTTAATTGCGCTGTGAAGATCACGTGTTAATAAGCCAACCTGCTCAAAAACAGCATCTGATTTGGAAGTACCAAAGTTCTTAGCTAAAGCTACAAGTTTACTTTCTGCCTCTTCTTGCATTCCAGCTTCAACAAGACACTTAATATCTTCTAGATCATCAACTGACAGTTGCTTTTTTACACTATCTACCATGCAAAAAACCTTCTACTTCTATTTATTATTCAAAGCGTTCAAAAATCTTATCTAACTTTGCTTTTAATGTTGCAGCTGTAAATGGCTTTACGATGTAACCATTAACACCGGCTTTAGCAGCTTCAATGATCTGCTCTCTCTTTGCCTCAGCTGTAACCATTAAAACAGGCATAGACTTTAATTTAGGGCTCTGACGAATTGCCTTTAGCAAATCGATACCCTGCATAATAGGCATGTTCCAGTCTGTTACTACGAAATCAAAATCACCCGACTCAAGCATAGGAAGCGCAGTTGCACCATCGTCTGCCTCATGGGTGTTATTGAAGCCTAGGTCACGTAGTAGATTTTTAATAATACGACGCATTGTAGAGAAGTCGTCTACGATTAGTATCTTGATATTTTTATCCAAGATGGTCTCCTTTGTATATTACAGCTAAAGTAAATATACAGACTTTACTATTACATATCATTTTATAGGCACTTTGAATACAATTTACCACTAATTTAGATGAAAATTGTTAATCAAAACTACATTGTAGTCCAATCTTTTAGCATAGATCGCAATCTTGCCATAGACTGAGAGAGCAACTGACAGATTCTTGACTCACTAAGATCAAGAACTCTACCTATTTCCTTTAAGTTCAGCTCCTCATCGTAATACAGAGCTAAAACCTGTTGTTCCCTTTCAGGAAGCTTTGATATTGCTTCTGCCAGAGATTTTTTAAAACTTGAGGTCGCAAGTATATCAAAAAGCTTATCTTTTGAGTTATCTCCGCCCTCTGCTATAACATCGTCAGTTACACCAAGATCTTCAATTCCAATCATCTGATTTGATGAGGAATCCATAAGCATCTGATTGTACTTGTCTAAATCGACGCCTAATTCAGAAGCAATTTCAAGATCGGTTGGAGCTCTTCCAAACTTATGAGAGAGCTTGCTAATAGCATTTGTAATACTGCGAGTGTTTTGATGAACAGAACGAGGTGCCCAGTCACTCTGACGCATCTCATCAATCATTGAACCTCTAATACGGATTGAAGCATAGGTTTCAAAGGCAGCACCATGACCATCTTCATATTTGGTGACAGCATTCATAAGGCCAATCATACCGGATTGAATTAAATCATCTAATTCAACACTTGCAGGCAATCTTGCTTTTAAATGTAAAGCAATACGCTTCACTAGTGGGGCATAACGCTCCACCATCATACTCATATCGACTCTCTTCTGAGCCTGATATGCTTTTGCTCCGTTTAAAACACCTGCCATATATTTTTTCTTTTATTTATTTGTGACTATTATTACCAACTATATTCTTTTAATAATAATCACTTTTATGGTTATTTCTTATTGGTATTGATCAAATTTTCAACAAAAAATTCTAAATGACCACCTGCAACCTGAGGAATTGGCCAGGTTGTAATTCGATTTGCCAGAGTCTTAAAAGCACGGGCAGCTGGTGATGTTGGGAAAACATCAACCACGCATGAACGCTGACGGATAGCCTTACGCATATTCATGTCAACAGGGATACATGCTACTAATTCTAAGGTTGCATCGATAAATCTTTCAGTTACGGTTACAAGCTTCTGATACATCAGCTTACCCTCATCTAGTGAGTGCAACTGATTGCCGATGATCTTAAATTTTTTAACACCATAATCACGGGATAGAACTTTCATCTGAGCATAAGCATCAGCAACAGATGTAGGCTCGTTGCATACAACCATTAAGACATCCTGAGCGGCACGGCAGAAGGATAAAACCATGTCTGAGATACCTGCTGCGGTATCTACAATAAAGTAATCGATGTCTTCTTTTAAAGTTGAGAATGCACGAATTAAACCTGCATGCTGTTCAACAGACAGCTCAACCATCTGCTTTAAACCTGATGAAGCAGGTACAATTCGTAAGCCTTGAGGACCTGTCTGAAGAATATCCTGAAGTTCACACTCGCCATTGAGTACATGACCTAGGTTCTTATCAACTTTAAGACCTAACATAACGTCAATGTTTGCAAGGCCTAAATCAGCGTCGAAAAGCATTACCTTTTTGCCTAAAAGGCATAAAGCTACAGCGATATTCAATGATACGCTTGACTTGCCCACACCACCTTTACCGCCGGTTACAGTGATAACCTTCACCTGGCGCTTATTTGCTTCTTCAACCATTTTCAATCCTTCTTTTAATAATTCTTTATAGTATGCTGTTATCTAGTGCTACTTTAGCTACATCGTTTTCTACTGCAGACAATGCTTTTACAGTTAATGCTCTTGCCTCAGGCACAGACAGATCTTCTGGCACCCTCTGACCATTGGTAACATAAGAGAGTGTCAGCAGCTTTGCCATACACAGTGACAAGGCATCAGCTAAAGACTCTGATTCATCGACCTTTGTTAGGATAAGTCCTTTAACACCTAATGAGCTAAAGTGATCATATGCCTGTTCTAAAACTCTTCTCTGAGCAGTTGCTGGCAACACCAGATAATGCTTAAGCTTTAATTTGGCCTGCTCTTTTAGCTGTGCAAGTTGTGTGCCAAATCTTTCATCCTTCTGACCTACACCTGCTGTATCCACTAATACAAGTGACTTGTCTCTTAAGGTATAAAGCATCTGAGGAAGCTCAGAAAGAGATTTAATCGCGAAAGTTGAGCATCCCATGATGCGACCGTAGGTCTTAACCTGCTCTACAGCACCAATTCTGTAATTGTCAGCTGTAACTAAAGCCACTCTGTCAGGGCCGTATTTCATAACAAATCTTGCGGCTAATTTTGCAAGAGTTGTTGTCTTTCCGACACCTGATGGACCTATAAGCGTCACAATTCCGCCTTCATTTACAATCTCATCAGAGCCTACAGTCAATCTTTTCTCAACAATTTCTGCAAGCTGTCTCCATGCAAAATTAAATGAAGCATCAGCATCAATCTCATCTGATAACTCCTGAGCTATACGCTTTTCAAAGCCTGAGCTTAATAAAAGCTCATACACCATAGCTCTTACTGGCTCTTCACGCTTTTTGCTGTCAGACATGAGACCTGCTAGTTCAAACTGAAGCAGTTTTCTAATGGAATCTACTTCCTGACGCATCTTTGATAGCTCATCTCTCTCAGCCATTGACTCTTTTGACTCATATGAGCTGATACCATGTGAGCTTTCAACGCTCTTTTCTTTCTGTTTAACTTCTTCTTTTACAAAAAGTTCACGAAGTCCTGACTGCTCTGATAAAGGAGCTGGAGGCTCTTTTGCTTTGCTTTGAACTTTCTTTACATTATCTGATACAGTTGAAGCGCTACTCTGCTTTGCAGACGCATTCTGCTGACGCTCAAGAATTTCAAGAAGACTCTTGGCAAACCCCTCAGCCTTAGCTCCGCCTACGCTGTTTGTCTTTGGCTTTGATGGAGTCTTACTGCTGTTTAGAGTTACCTCATCATCCTGAATCATACGGGACAATGGGCTGTCTTCTTGTAAAATAGAATTGGTAAGCGGACCTTGTGGATTTGATTTTGCTACAGTTCTGGTATTTGCAACTTTTGAACTTTTCTCTTCAATACCTACAATGATCTCTACACCGTTTTCAACACGCTTATTGGACATAATCACCGCTTCAGGACCTAGCTCTTCTTTGATCTTAGCTAAGGCTGCGCGCATATCTTGAGCCACAAAGCGTTTTAATTTCATCGTTTTCTCGTTCTTAATTTATTTATATTGTCTTTACTTAAAATATTTTTTCACTAATATAACTAATTTTGAAAAAAAACTTCTTATAAGTCAACAAAATCAAATAACTTATACCCAATTCTGTTAACTTCATTAAGCATTTTTAGCGCATACCAAGGTTTCCAGGCTGATTTTGATTTCCAACCACACTTACAATCTTTATCTGCTTGTCATCTGGCACTTCCTGATATGATAAAACTCTAAGTCCAGGAATGGTATTCTTAACAAAACGGGATAATGTCTGTCTTAATATACCTGAAGTTAAGAGAATTGCAGGCTCGCCTTCCATTTCCTGAGCCTGTGTTGCATCCTGCAGTGACTGCTGAATACGCTGTGCCATACCAGGTTCAATACCAATACCCTCAGAACCGCCAGTCTCTAATGACTTATGTAGAACCTTCTCTAAATCAGGTGCTAGTGTAATTACAGGTACAGTATCCTCTGAACCTACAATATCTTGCAGAATAAGTCTGCGAAGACCGATTCTGCATGCTGCTGTAAGTACTTCAGGATCCTGACTCTTAGGACCATACTCTACTAGTGTCTCAAGTATAGTTCTCATATCTCTAATTGGTACACCTTCGTTTAAAAGGTTCTGCAAAATGAGAGTAAGTAAACCTAGGTTAATCACTGATGGAACCACACCGTTTACAAGTTTAGGCTGGCTCTTTGCCACAATATCAAGAATATTCTGTACTTCTTCTTGACCTATTAGTGATGCACAGTTGTTTACTAAGATCTGAGATAAGTGTGTTGCAATAACTGTTGAACAGTCAACAACGGTATAACCTAAACCTAAGGCCTTATCGTTATCATTCTTGCTAATCCATACAGCATCAAGTCCAAAGGCAGGATCTTTTGCCTTAAGACCTGGAATTTCACCAAATACCTGACCTGGGTTAATAGCCATGTCGCGCTCTGGCTGTATCTCGGCTTCACCAAAGGTTACGCCCATTAGCGTGATACGATAGAAATTAGGACCTAAATCAAGATTGTCTCTGATATGTACTGGTGGAATTAAGAAGCCTAAATCCTGAGAGAGCTTCTTTCTTACGCCTTTTACGCGGTTTAAAAGTTCACCGTTCTGGTTCTTGTCAACCATAGGAATAAGTCTGTAACCTACCTCAAGACCGATTACATCTACCTCGGATACGTCATCCCATGACAGTTCCTTTTGCTCAACAGGTGTCTTTGCAGCACCGCCAGGACCAGTAGCACCTGATGCACCGCCGTTTTTAGCAGCATCCTGTTCTTGCTTTTTCTTCTGCTGCTCTACTAAATAACCGATGCCTGCACAGATTGCTGCTAAAAGTAAGAACGCAATATGAGGCATGCCAGGTACAATACCCATTACAGCAAGTACTGAGCCTACAATGTACATGGTCTTTGGATTTGAAAACAGATCGGTTACAACCTGCTGACCCATTTCCTGTTTTGAGCTACTCTGTCTTGTAACAATAATAGCAGAGGCTACTGATAGTAATAAGGATGGGATCTGAGCTACCAGACCGTCACCGATGGTCAGAATAGCAAAGATGGAGGCTGCCTCGCCTACTGATAAACCAAAATGGAAAACACCGATTATAATACCACCTACAAGGTTGATGATCATAATCAGAAGACCTGCTACAGCGTCACCTTTAACGAACTTTGAAGCACCGTCCATAGAGCCGTAGAAATCGGACTCACTTGTTACATCAATACGTCTTTGACGCGCTGTTTCCTGATCGATAATACCAGCGTTCAAATCGGCATCAATAGCCATCTGTTTACCAGGCATAGCGTCCAAGGTAAAACGGGCTGTAACTTCAGCAATACGGCCGGCACCTTTAGTTACAACCATGAAGTTGATGATAATCAAAATGGTAAATACAATGATACCAACTGTATAACTACCACCCATCACCACGTTACCGAATGCTTCAATAACCTTACCTGCTGCCTCTGTACCATTCTGACCGTTTAACAGAATCACACGGGTTGATGCTACGTTTAATGACAGACGCAGAATTGTGGTTAATAAAAGTACAGATGGAAATGAAGCAAAGTCCAGTGGCTTTTTAGAGTAAATGGAAACTAGCAATACCACCATAGATAAAGCAATGTTGAAACTGAAAAGAATATCCAGTAAAAATGGTGGTAATGGCAGCGTGATCATAGACAGACACGCTAAGACTAAAACAGGCGTACCTATTTTAATCATAGAGACTTTTTTATAAGCTGTAGAGCCTATTACAAGGCCCTTTGCAACTTTTGGATTCTTTTTAGCAGTACCAATCAGGCTTGTTATAAAGCTGGGTACCTTGATTTTATCTTTTAAAGACACGCGTCAAAATTCCGTTAATTTTATTATTCTTAATGTCTTTCATGCATTTAACATGCCTTATTTTTAATTAAATAGCTTATCAAACTCTCTTAGCTTTGTGATAAGTTCTTTATATTCTTGCCACTTACCTCTATAAATTTCTTGCGCATATGGATGAATATTTACATTTTCAGGTAAATTTCCATCCTGCAAAAGAAGCTGATTCATTCTGGGGATCAGGACAAATTCAAGCCACTGATGAAATTCCATAGTATCAAGATAAAATGGAGTGGTGCTCTTATAGGCGCTCTTATCAGGCGCATTCTTTCCATCAGACCACAAATCTAATGCTTCAAGCTCTTTTTGAATAGAGTTTAGAGATGCTTTAATAGCAAGACGTTTTTCTAGTGCAATCATACTTCCGCCTTTTAATGCTCGCTAAAATACTGCTCAAGGATTGTCTGTGCGCTTAGACTGTCAATAGCACCTTTATCCTTTGCAAGTGCTCTAAATCCGCCACGCTCAAAGATTTCATCCTTTGCTGATGCCGAGGTTAATCTCTCATCTACAAACTCAACTTTTATCTTAAAGGTCTGCTCAAGGCGATGGCCGAATTTACGCGCTCTTTTGGTCATCAGCTGCTCTGTACCATCCATGTTAAATGGAAGGCCTACTACAAATAATGATGGTTTCCACTCATCTACAAGTTTCTTTAAAGATACAGGATCAGGAATACCATCTTTAGCTAAAATACTTTTCTGTGAAGATGCTGTCTTTAATGCGGTGTTACCGCTTGCCACACCTATGTGATGAGTACCAAAGTCAAAAGCTAAAATAAAACTCATGTGTTATCTTAAGTTTGCACCGCCAACCATAATAGGCTGACGTCTGCTCATACCGATTAAAGTTGCAAAAAATACGTTATAGCCTTTGATAGCCTCAAAACAGTCATCACCAATCTTTGCATGTATTGAAGATGGTGGAAGGGTGGTTGAAATTACAAACGGAAGATTGTTCTCATATCTTATACGTAAAAGCTCTGAGAAGATCTGTCTGTCAAAGACTGTTAATGTTTCATTGTTCTGACAGAAACCGTCAACAATCAGTAGATCTACAGTTGCAGCCCTGTCCCATTTGGATTTTTTATCACTGATATCGTAATTTGTATCGGATGGGCTTGGAGTTCTTGAGCGCTTGATTTCATAGTAGGATACAATCTCGACTTCCTTAAAGAACTTCTCTAGAAATTCATTGGCAACACAGTTGCACAATACGGTCTTACCAGTACCAGGCTCGCCCTGAATTAAAAGTAATGATGGGTTCACATCATATTGCTGACCTACAATTAAAGTGCTGCAAAAGCTTTTTGCAACTTTAATGGCTTCCATATTTGCAGGATCGGTTTTGATGGTGTTAAAGGTAAATTTGGCGTTTACTCTACCCTGTTTATGCATCTGAGCAATAAGCTCTTTGTGTTTGTGCTCGCGCTCTTTGGCAATCTCACGGCTAGCTTCAATAGCCTCTTTCTGACGAAGAGTTCTAATATCAACCTTCTCATCATCCTGTATATCAAATTTCTGATGTGACAATTCTTCGATGGCTTTAACTAAAGTGGCAAAACCATTATGAAGACCACCTTTGTAACCCTTACCAGCCATAATTGCTCCGATATTTCCCCATTAAGTACTAACTTATTGTTTACTTTAATAAATTTACTTTTGCTTATCTTAATACAAACTTACAATTATCTATAGTATTTTAACATATTATAAACTGTTCTTTCTTTTTAGCATTTTCGTCGATTCTGACAGGCCTTATAAATAAAAAAAGCTGTAACCCCGGATGAGATTACAGCAACGATTGTGATTAAATGAAGTTTAACTGTGAATATAAGGATGTATTCTATAGCTTAGTGAAGGTAGCACCTGCGCAAGCTGTTGTTTCAAAGATTGTAGCGTCAATACCAGAGATTGCCTTGTATTTAGCCTCTACAGCCTTCTTAACAACATCTACCATCTGTGGCTCAACTACTGCAACAACACAGCCGCCAAAACCACCACCAGTCTGACGAACAGCTGCCTTTTGAACACCTAAAGCCTCTTTTACGATTTCAACTAAACCGTCAGTTTCCTTAACGGTGATTTCAAAATCGTCACGCATTGATTCGTGTGATTCATACATTAGATGAGCAAGTGTGGTTAAATCACCCTTTTCAAAGGCATCTGATGCCTTTAATACGCGCTCATCCTCAGTGATAACATGGCGTGCACGACGGTAAGTCTCATCATCCATCTTATCCTTGTACTGATTTAATAAATCCATTGTTGCATCACGAAGTAGTGGTACTCCCATGATTGAAGCTGCCTTTTCACAGCTTTCACGTCTGTCGTTGTACTCAGAACCTACAAGCTGATGCTTGATGTTTGAATTTAAAATCAGAATCACAAGATTTGATGGCACTGCAACCTGAGTTAAGCCATAGCTCTTGCAGTCGATTCTCAGGCAGTGATCTTTAGTACCGTTTGCAGAAATTGCCTGATCCATAATACCGCACTTCATACCGATGTAGGCTTCAGCTGCCTGACCGATTAGAGCGATATCCATTAGTGGTACATTTAAATTGAATGCACTTGATAATAAATGACCGAAGCATACTTCTAATGATGCTGATGATGAAAGACCTGCACCTGGTGGTACATCGCCTTTGATAGCGATATCAAGGCCCTTAACTCTATCACCGAATTTTTCACATAACTGATAGGCTACACCGCGAAGGTAATTTACCCATAGCTTTGTAGGATGCTTTTCAATAACGGTTGCTAATTCAAACTCGTCATAGTCGTTTTGCATGTCTACTGCTAAAACACGGATCTGATTTGAATTGTTTGGCTTTGCATACATACATGTACCATACTTGATTGCGCAAGGAAGTACAAAACCGCCGTTGTAATCAGTATGCTCACCAATGATGTTTACACGACCTGGTGCATATTCATACATGGTAGGCTCAGCGCCGAATTTTTCTACGAAAGCCTTATGGCAGATGTCTTTAATTGTTGTCACAATTGGTGATCCCTATATTCATTTCTTAGTGTAATGAATTTCTGATAATTCGCGTAAGCGTGATGCTGCCTGCTCTGGAGTTAAATCACGCTGTTTCTCAGCTAATAACTCAAAGCCTGCTACAAACTTACGTACGGTTGCACTACGTAGTAGAGGTGGATAGTAGTTAGCGTGTAACTGCCATTCACTATGGTCAAGACCATCAACTGGAGCATTGTGCCAGCCCATTGAATATGGGAATGAGCACTCAAACAGGTTGTCATAACGAACGGTCAGCTTCTTAATAGCTAAAGCTAAATCGTCACGTTGAGCATCAGTCAGCTGATCGATTGTCTGTATCTTGAACTTAGGTAAGATCATGGTCTCAAATGGCCAGAATGCCCAGAATGGAACTAAAGCTACAAAATATTCAGTTTCAAAAAGAATACGCTCTTTCTTTTCAAGCTCTGCGTTCACATAATCTAACAGTAATGGAGTGTTGTGCTTATCAAAGTACTTCTTCTGCTGAGTGTATTCTTTTTGTAATTCCTCAGGAATGAAGTTACATGCCCAGATCTGTCCGTGTGGATGAGGATTCGAGCAGCCCATGATAGCGCCCTTGTTCTCAAATAACTGAACATATTTATAAGTCTTTGCAAGCTCGGCAAACTGCTCACCCCATAAGTCAACTACTGAACGAATTTCATTAACTTCCATTACAGGCAGTGTCTTTGAGTGATCAGGGCTAAAGCAGATAACTCTTGCAGTACCGCGAGCAGGCTCAAGCAAGAACAGCTCTTCGCTCTCTGGTGCATCAAGTGGTGTATCAGGAGTTAGCGCAGCAAAGTCATTTGTAAATACAAAGTTCTTTTCGTACTTTGGATTCTTATCGCCGTTTACACGGGTGTTACCAGGACACAGATAACACTTCTCATCGTATGATGGCTTTACATCTGCAGGTAGTTTTTCAACCTGACCCTGCCATGGGCGCTTGGCTCTATGAGGTGACACTAAGATCCACTCGCCGGTTAATGCGTTGTATCTTCTGTGTGGATGATCTGAAATGTTAAATGCTGTCATGTTCTTTAACTGTAACCTTAAAAATGTTCAATTATTTTTTTTAGTCTTCAAAACCGTTTGGATTATTCTTCTGCCAGTTGTATGAATCTGCAGTCATATCCTCAAGTGTCTTGGTTGCAACCCAGCCAAGCTCTTCCTTAGCCTTGCTTGGATCAGCGTAGCAAACTACAACATCGCCTGCTCTTCTTGGAGCAAACTTGTATGGAAGTGGTCTGCCGATTGCCTTTGAGAAGGCATTTACCATATCAAGAACTGAATAACCTACACCTGTACCTAGGTTGTATACATATTTACCTGGCTTATTCAGGCAGTGATCTAGTGCAGCAACGTGGCCTTTAGCTAAATCTACTACGTGGATATAGTCACGTACGCAGGTGCCATCTGGTGTTGGGTAATCGTTACCGAAAATGCTCAATTCCTTTAATCTGCCTACTGCAACCTGTGTTAGATACGGCATCAGGTTATTAGGAATACCGCGTGGATCCTCACCGATTAAACCTGACTCATGTGCACCTACTGGGTTGAAGTAACGAAGTAATACCATTGAGAACTCTGGATCAGCTGTATAAAGCTCCTCACACATGTACTCAATATCAACCTTGGTCTGGCCGTATGGGCAGTTTGCTCTTTTAACTGGTGAATTCTCAGTTAGAGGTACAGAATCTGGCTCACCATAAACTGTTGCTGATGATGAGAAGATGAAATTCTTGCAGTTGTATTCACGCATTACTGATAAAAGCATACGTGCGCCGTTTACGTTGTTATCGTAGTACTCAAGTGGCTTTTTAATTGACTCGCCTACAGCCTTTAAACCTGCAAAGTTGATGACACCGTCAATCTTGTAGTTTTTAAATACATTTTCAAGCTGCTCACGGCTACGGATATCGCCGCAAACAAAAGGAACGGCCTTACCTACTATTTTATTAACTCTTGCTAAAACAGCTGGCTTTGAATTGTAAAAGTTATCGTAAATTACTACGTCATAACCTGCTTTTACTAATTCAATTACGGTGTGAGAACCGATATAACCTGCACCACCTGTTACTAAAATTGTTGACATATTAAAATCCCTCAAAACAGCATTCTTATGCTTATGTAAGCGTTTACATGAATTATATACAAATTCTTATTGATTACAATAATTATTTTTGATAAAAATCACATTTTTAATTAAAAAAGTTTTTTATTGTTTATATACTATACTTAGTACACTATTTAATCAAAGTGTACATTAAGTTAAACACAAGTATTCATTATCCAAAATTCAAGTAAAGAAAAGAAATGACAGCAACTATTAAAGATGTGGCACTTAAAGCAGGTGTTTCAGTAGCTACTGTTTCTAGAGTGTTAAATGGTACTGCTAAGGTATCAGATGATGCTAGAGAGGCGGTATTAAAGGCTCAGCGAGAACTTGGCTTTTATCTTAATGCCAATGCCAGAACACTAGCTAAAAAAGACAGTGACACCATAGGTATTTTAGTATCTGACATTTCCGACCCTTATTTTGCTTCAATGATTAAATCCTGTGATGTGCTTGCAAACTCCATGGGCAAACACCTTTTAATCACACAGGGATTTTATGATCCTATCCGTGAGCATAAAGCACTAGATTCTCTACTCTCTCATAAATGCTCTGGACTTATTCTGCATGTCTTAGGTTTGAATGATGACGTTCTTAGTGATTACATGAAACGCTTTCCGCAGATTGTGCTAATCAACCGTTATTTAGAAGGTTTTGAGCACAGATGCGTTAACATCGATAATGAAGATGCAATGTATAGTGTGGTGTCATACCTTATTGAAAACGGCCACAAAAAGATTGCCTATATCACCTCATCATTTAACATTAAAGATGCCAATGACCGTCTAGAAGGTTATAAAAAGGCACTTCGTGAGCATAACTTGCCAATCGATGAAGATCTTATCATTAAATCTCAACCTTCACTTGAGGGTGGTGCTAAAGCTGCCAAAGAGCTTTTAAGCTTAGGTGTTGACAGATTCACTGCTGTTGCCTGCTACTCAGATTCAATTGCAGCATCAGCGATGAGTACCTTTGAGCATAACGGTATTCAGGTTCCAAAACAGGTGTCTTTTACAGGATTTGATGATCTGTTCTTATCATCATGTCTGAATCCTGCACTTACCACTGTAACCAACCCAATTGAAAAAATGGGCGCTGGTGCCTTAAAGCTCTCTTTAGCTTTAAGAAACAATGATAATAGCTATAAGATTGAGACCTTTAAAACAGAGCTTATAAAAAGAAACTCTGTTGAAAAGTTAAACTAGAAATTCACCATTCTGAAAATGTACAGCATACGCTGTACATTTTCAGAATCAGACTTCTAGTTAAAAGCATCACTCGTTTTCTAGTCATTGAAATTCCAACTGTCCATTTCAGCTTGATTTCTTGGCATTGAAATTCCTGATGTCTATTTCAATTCGTTTTTCTTTTAATGAAAATCAGAACGTCCATTTCAGCTTGTTTTCTTTTAACAGAATTTCTAATTACTCTTTGAGCGTAATTTTGAGCTTAAAGAGAAAGTTACGCTTTGAACAGTGTTTTTTTGTTATCGGGAATATGAAAAGCTTTTTTTTGATTTAGAAAAATTTCAAATAAGTACTGAGATGGAGGATGAAGTTTTCATAAAATCCTGTCTTTTTAGCAAAATTTCGCATTTGAGAAACATAAAATAATTAAATGATGTATTTGTACTTTATAATTGAAGCTTATTTATCAGAAACAGAATAAAAACTGTCACAAAAATAAATGCATATTTCATTTATATGAATGTGATCTAAGTATATTTTTCATTTAGAATTAACATATTGTTGAATTTATAGTTAAGAAAGATAGATGGCAAAATACTCATTACATAAATCTTCTGAAGAACAGCAGGAAGAAAAAAAACACGCTAAACGTTTCTCAACTGTAGAAAAGGGCTGGGGTAAAGGATTCGTTTCAAAGCCTGCCTTTGTAAAGAAAATGCTGCTGCCTCATTTCTGGGGTGTCTGGTTTGCAATTTTTCTTCTGTACTGTTTAGTAACCTTCCTGCCTTATAAGGTGCAGATGTTTTTGGGCAAAAAATTAGGAAGATTATTAGGCTCAATATCACCTGCTCGTAAATATGTATTAAAAAGAAATCTAGAACTTGCTTTCCCCGAGATGTCAGAAAAAGAGCGTCGCACTCTGTCAAAGAATATCCAGAGAAACACTGGTATGGCTATATTTGAAACTGGTATTGCCTGGTTCTGGCCTGACTGGAGATTAAAGAGACATATTAAGATTGATAAAGAAGATCTAGACAGAGCAATTGAGATTGCAAAATCAAACTGCCCTATTCTGGTTTTATCATGTCACTTTGTTACCTTAGAGTTGATGGCTCGTATTTACGCTACCTTAATTACTCCTGGTATCGGTATTTACAGACCATCAGAGCACCCTGTATGGGAGTATGCTCAGGTTAAAGGCAGACTCAGAAAGAATCTTGCGCTTGTTGACAGAAATGATCCTAAGAGCATGATTAAAGGTTTAATGAGAAACCTGCCAATCTGGTACGCACCTGATCAGGATTACGGCCGCAGAGTATCAACCTTTGTGCCATTCTTTGCGGTAAAGGAAGCTGCAACTGTTGTTGGTACCCATAACCTTGCCCGTATAAAGAATACTGTTGTACAGCCAGCATGGACCATCCGTGAGGGTGATAAGTACCATTTATACGTTGATGCTCCATTAGAGAACTTCCCTACACAGGATGCTGATGCTGATGCAGCTACTGTAAATAAAGTTATTGAGAAAATGATTTTAATGGCCCCAGAGCAGTATTTATGGCTTCACCGCAGATTTAAAACTGCCCCTGATCCTAATGAAAACCGCTATCCTGGTCTTTCAGATTAGAGATGATGATAAGAAAAGCATTTATGGCAATTGTAGCCTTGTGTTTACAAGGCTGCTACTCACAGGCTAAGTTAGATGCAGCAAATTCAGTTGTTACTGCCAAAGACTCCTCTCTTAAAGAATGTACAAAACTTCAGACACTCCACACTAAAACAGGTTATCTTTACATCGATTCAGCGCGACTTGATTTAAAGATGCAGACATCACAATTAGGTGGCACTCATTTAGTTGAAACAGAAGCCATTCCATTTATCTATGAAAGACACTTTATAGGAGTCATCCTATCAGGAGATGCCTACAAGTGTCCTTTAGGTACAGGACCTAAAGAAAGCTCACCTGATGCACTTATTAACTTTGCTCCTACAAAGTATGAGTACATGTTAAATTACGATACTTTTGATGATTTTGATGAGCCTTTTATATTTGGAAACGATTTTCCATTCAGACATCATCGCCATAGGTGGTAAAAAGATTTACTTTTGCCAGATCGTATGATCTGGCAAATCTAGCTTATAGCTTTATGCCTCATCCTTTGGAGTACCTAAGTGCTCTTTAAAGATCTTTTCAACTGTAAATGTAGCATCAAGGCGATGCTCTTTTGCAACCAGGCGTGGTAAATCAGCTAGCGATAACTCATGATATATTTTTCTGATATCAATATAGGCGTTAATAAGGGTATCGCAGTCCTCTTTTGAGATGATAGAAAGTCTTAAGGCCTCTTTTAAGATCCTGACATTGTCAGTCCAGAGCACCATATCCTTATATTCTGGAGCATAAGCTAAAAGCAGATACTGAGAGATAAACTCAATATCAATCATGCCACCAGGTCCCTGCTTGATGTCATAGAGCTTATCAGAGGTTCTATCAAGATGCAGACGCATCTTCTGTCGCATAGCGACAACTTCCTCTTTAAGCTTATCCTTATCGCGCTTTGTTCTTATGATATCCTCTCTGATATGTAAAAAGCCCTTGATGATATCAGGAGAGCCGGCAATAGGACGCGCTCTTACTAGAGCCTGATGCTCCCAGGTCCAGGCGCGCTCTTTCTGATAGCGTTCAAATGCTTCAATATCCGAGATTAAAAGACCGGTATCTCCATCAGGGCGCAGTCTCATATCAAGATCATAAAGAACACCACCTACAGTATTTGTAGTGCAAAGATGCAGTAATCTCTGTACAAGTCTCTGATAGAACATATCCACACTGATTGGATTGTCACCATCGGTCATATCATCAGATACCTGACGGATAAACACCATATCAAGATCGGATTTGTAGCCAAGCTCAATACCGCCTAGCTTTCCATAACCAATTACGGCAAGACCAGGATCGGAGGCGCTTCTGCCTTTTGGTACACCGTATTTCTTTTCATTCTGCTGCCAGGCTATGATTAGAA
>JAAYPN010000029.1 GCA_012519775.1 Aeromonadales bacterium
ATTCATAGTGAAAGGCTTGGGTGGTTACTTTGTCAATTTTAATTTTACTCAAACCTTTCACTACTTCAACATCTATTTGCTACAGTCTAGCAATACTAATCCCACAACTTTTTACCTTGATCCAAAAAAAATACAATGAATGTCGCATTTTTTTATAAATTTTAAGATCTGTTTTATAATTAACTTGCTGAAAAATAAGATAAAATAAGATGACTAAAGGAAAAAGAAATTTAATAAAATTGAGTGTTCTTTGTCACTTTGCTAGAATTGCTATTTAATATCATTAAATAGCTTAGGAATTTGGAGATTAAGATGAGTGATACTGTTGGTGTCGAGGAAAAGATCCCTCGTAATTTTATTACCGACATTATTGATGAGGATTTAAAAGAAGGTCGTGCAAGCAAGGTTGCAACCAGATTCCCACCAGAGCCAAATGGCTACTTGCATATTGGTCATGCTAAATCAATCTGTTTAAACTTTGGTTTAGCTCGTGACTATAAAGGTACATGCAATTTACGTTTTGATGACACCAATCCTGAAAAAGAGGATATGGAGTACATCAATTCAATTCAGAACGACGTTAAGTGGTTAGGTTTTGAGTGGACAAATATTTGTCATTCATCTGATTATTTTGAAAGATTATACGGCTACGCTATAGAGCTTATTGAAAAAGGCTTAGCTTACGTTGATGAATTATCACCAGAGCAGATCCGTGAGTATCGCGGTACTTTAAAAGAGCCTGGTAAGAACAGTCCATATCGTGATAGAACCGTTGAAGAGAACAAAGCGCTATTTGAAAAAATGCGTGATGGTCAGTTCAAAGAGGGGGAAGCCTGCTTAAGAGCAAAGATTGATATGGCATCTCCATTTATCTGTATGCGTGATCCTGTAATCTACAGAGTAAGATTTGCAGAACATGCCATGACCAAAGATAAGTGGTGTATTTATCCTATGTATGATTTCACTCACTGCATCTCTGACGCTATTGAGGGAATTTCTCATTCAATCTGTACCTTAGAGTTCCAGGATAACCGCAGATTATACGACTGGGTTTTAGAGAACATTTCTATTGAAGCCCGTCCTCATCAGTACGAGATGAGCAGATTAAATCTTGAAGGTTCAATTACCTCAAAGCGTAAGTTAAATCTGCTTGTTAAAGAAGGCATTGTTGACGGCTGGGACGATCCAAGATTAGTTACTATCTCAGGTCTGCGCCGCAGAGGTTATACACCTGCATCAATCCGTGAATTCTGCAGAAGAATCGGCGTTACCAAGCAGGATAATGTAGTTGAGATGAGTGCTTTAGAGTCATGCATTCGTGATGATTTGAACACCAATGCTCCAAGAGCAATGGCTGTATTACACCCAATAAAGCTTGTAATTGATAATTATGGTGAAGAAGGTGTTACTGATACTTCATATACAGTAAATAACCACCCAGAACGCGAAGATCTAGGTTCACGCACAGTATCAATTAGCAAAGAGTTGTATATTGATGAGGCCGACTTCAGAGAAGAGGCTAATAAGCAATATAAGCGCTTAAAGCTCGGCTACGAGGTAAGACTGCGTAATTCTTACATCGTAAGAGCAGATTCTTGTGTTAAAGATGAGAATGGTAAAGTAATTCAGGTAAATTGTACTGCTGTACCAAACTCAGTAGGTGAAAACGTTGAAGGTCATAAGCCAAAGGGCGTTATCCACTGGGTAGATGCAAATAACTGCTTTATAGGTACTGTAAACGTATATGAGAATTTATTTACAGTTCCAAACCCAGGTGCAGCTGAGGATTTCCTTGCAACCGTAAACAAGAATTCAAAGACTGTAATTGAAAATGCAGCTCTTGAAGCAAGTTTAAAGGATGCAGTTGTAGGTCAGAGCTTCCAGTTTGAGAGAGAAGGCTACTATTGCGTAGATAGCAAGAACTCTCAGCCAGGAAAGCCAGTATTTAACCTGACTGTAGCTTTAAGAGATACCAAAAAAGTATTCTAAAAAGATAAGTGAAAAGGAGTAAAGAAATTATGTCAGATTACAATAATGATGATGTACAAAAAAAGGGTGAGAAGGTAGCACCACCTCCAGGAAGCGATTACGAGGTTGCTTTCACTTATCACTCAGAGGCACAGCTTGAGCGTTCTTACGATAAGGCTGAGCACTGGGTTAAGAATGGTGTAAAACCAAATCAGATCTTCTTAGACGACCGCTCAATGGGTGTTATTAACTTCCGCAAGGAAATGCGTGACCCTCTATTGATCCAGGCCGGTGTTGAGAGAATGATTGATTTTAGATGTTCATTAACACTCTCTGATACAGATGTAGATGCTGTATTCTCAAGCGTCTGCTATTATGAACCAGGTTGTGAGCCTACTTATATCAATGCTTACGATCCTGAATTATCATCAATTAAAGAAGTATTAAACATGGTAAGTACCAACCTGTTTAACTACTTACAGAAGCCTTTGGTTCAGCATGACTAAAGCAACAGTTTTCCGCCTTTATGGCGGAAAATACTTTAGAGAGTATTTATGAGCATTTTATAAAAAATACTCATAAATACTCTTTTGAGTGACATAAGATTATTCGAGCAAAAATAGGAGACGTTGGTGTCAAGTTTAAAAATTAATAAGCTCGCTATGGTAGTTGCTGCAGGCACTATTATCTCTTCATCCTTATCTGGATGCGTTACCGTAAATAACTATAAACAAGAATTATTAGGAATGGATAAGAGTTCTCGTGAGCCTACCGGTTATTACGAGTACACAAAGGAAACTTTAAAAAGAAATACTCTTGTTGTACCACAAGGCTTAGATAACCCTGGCACAAATCCTGAGCTTAAAGTTCTGAATATTGATCCTAGCAAGTTAAAAGGACCTGTAGGCAAAGATCTTGACGTAAGACCTCCTACTGCTCCATACAGATCAGACATAGGTCTGCATACTCAATGGTCTTCAGGTGAGGCTATTGTATGGTTTGACAAGAATGGTACTCATGGCATTCATTCAGAAGATCAGGCTTGGATGCTTTTAGATTCTGTATTAAAACACATGCAGGTAAAAGTAGGTCATATTGAAAACGGTCAGTACCTGTTAACCACATTACCTCGTGATTTTAATGAATATGGTCAGCCATATTCAGTAGATGATGAGGATATGGGCTTAATTCGTTATTCTCAAGTATATCAGGTTCGTGTAGGTAGAAATGCTCAGGGCGAAATAGGTATCGCTTCAAGACTTATTGCCAATGCAACTGCATTATCAAATAGCTATTCTATGGATGACGCTTTAGACGCTATTGAGCAGGAACGTTTTGCAATGGGCTTTTCAAATCAGATTATTCATGAGCTTGGTCCTAAGAACGTAGTATCTCAATACGATCCTGACAACCTTGTGGTTTCTTTAGGTCGTGATAACAACAACCATGATGCAATCTTCATTGAGGCTCCATTTGATACTGTTGTATCTATTCTTCCTACCTTCTTCAAGAAGGTTGGCTGGAGTATCAAGTCTCATTCAGTTGAGCAGGCTAAATACGAAATTGAAGTTATTGATTCTGAAGATGATGTTATCAGCTTCACCGGCAAGCAGGCTCTATCAATCAATCATGGTACCTACAAGATCCGTGTTGGTATTCATGGTGACAATAGCGCTATTACCTTCTACGACAAGGAAGACAGACCAATTCCATCAGAGGCTGTAGCTAAGTTATATCCAGGCTTTGCTGATGTAATTTCTGAGGTTTACTCTTCAATGGCAGGTGGCAATTCAGCAACTGTAGTTGTTGCAAAGTAGGCTTAAAAACAATATTGAAACAATCCTCAGATTTGAAAAAGTTTGGGGATTTTTTTTAGATGAAAAACCAAAGAACGAAAAATTCTAGGCTCAAATAAAAATTTCAGGAATTTATTATCTCAAAGAAAAAAATAGCTAGCCTGTTTTAGGCTAGCTTGAACTACTCATGACTTACGTTACTTTAGTTTTTTAGAGATTTTTACTCTTTAAGTGGTTTCTTTCCTAGTACAAACATCAGGATTGCACATACTAGGGCAAAGATAAATCCAACAATATTAGAGATTTGAATATCTATACCAAAACCCATGTTTGGTTCATATAGAATGTAGCTTGCTGCAATTGATGTAATAAAGATTGCAGGAATTGTACAAATCCAATGGAACTTACCTTGTCTGTAAAGGTAGGTAGCTGCAGCCCATAGCATGATTGCTGCCAAGCTCTGATTTGACCAGCCAAAGTACCTCCAGATGATGTTGAAATCAACCTGAGATAGGATTATACCAGTAACGAATACAGGAATTGCAATGATTAAACGTTTGGTTGGAGCAATCTGTGGCAGGTGAATAGCCTCAGCAATAGTAAGTCTTGCAGCTCTAAATGCAGTATCGCCAGAGGTAATAGGTAGAATTACTACACCTAAGATAGCAAGCAGACCACCAAATACACCCATCAGATCAATACAGCTTTCGTATACTACGTTAGCAGGACCACCGTTTTTAATTGAAGCAAGTAGAGCCTGAGCTTCAGGATAGAAGGTCATACCTACAGTACACCATACAAGACCAATGAAACCTTCAGCTACCATAGCACCATAGAATACAAATCTACCTTCAGATTCATTCTCAATACAACGAGCCATTAGAGGTGATTGTGTTGAATGGAATCCTGATAGCGCACCACAGGCAATAGTAATAAATACTAGAGGCCAGATTGGAAGATTGTCTGGATGTGGATTTACCTCAAAATCAGCCCAGTTGTAGAACTGATCAGGCATGTTAATAAACAGACCGATGGTTACACCTGCAACCATGATTAGAAGTAGGGCACCAAAGATTGGGTAAACTCTGCCAATGATCTTATCGATTGGAATAATTGTTGCAAAGAAGTAGTAAACAAAAATAAGTGCAATCCAGAACCAATAGTTTAGGGCACCGTCAAAATGACCTGCACATAATTTTGTCAGAAGCTGAGCAGGAGCTGTTGCGAATACAACACCAACTAGCAGTAACAGGATAGTTGCAAAGACAATCATTAAGCGTCTTGCGTTTTTACCAAGTGTATGACCTACTACATCTGGTACGTTAGCACCACCGTAGCGAACTGACATCATACCTGAGAAATAATCATGAACGGCACCTGCGAAGATAGTACCGAATACTACCCACAATAATGCGGTTGGGCCGTATAGAGCGCCTAGAATTGGTCCGAAAACAGGTCCTACACCTGCAATATTCAGTAACTGAATAAGCCAGATCCTCCATTTTGGCATTGCCACATAGTCAACACCATCATTTTTCTCAAAAGCCGGCGTTTTTAGGTTTTTGTTTGGGGCAAAGATTTTTTCAACGATTCTTCCATAAACAGCGTAACCAATGACTAAAGCGATGACAGCTAAAATAAACCATAGAAATCTAGGCATACGTAACTCCTTGTTTGATTGTTTGTAATCTAATAATAAAAAGCTTGTGTGAAGATAAGAATAGAAAAAATGTAAAAGTTACGCATTAAACACGATTTATAAAGAGACTATTTGATAGTAGTCACAATCGATAAAAAATAGTTATAAAACAGGTGGAAATATTTAAAAAGTGAACTTATTAAACAAAGGATGTGCAATTTTGATGTGATTTTGTTAAAAAAAAAGCTTCGCTTTATAACAAAGCGAAGCATAACCTAGGAAAAAATCATTACGAATTAAGCTTTAACTTAATACAATAGCTA
>JAAYPN010000030.1 GCA_012519775.1 Aeromonadales bacterium
GAATTTTTTAATGCCACTACAGCAAAAAACACCACCTAAAGATATCAGCAAACCGCATAACCTAGCGTTTTAGTAGGAATATAGGAAATAGCTATATCTTGCAATTGTTATTTAGTATTAGCGCATAAGTAATTTTTATAACAGAATACATCTCAACAGATAAATAAAGGGACTGATAAAACAGTTTCACGGTAAGAATAGAGAGATAAATTATGAAATTACTTAATACAATAAAATACCTTCCACTTGTTGCACTTACTGCTTTTTCATTTACATTAGCAGGCTGTGGTGATGACAAAAGAGCTGATGATAACACCACTATCGTTAAAGTAGGCGTATGCGGTGACTACAATGCTCACTGGGATACAGTAAACAAATTATTAAAAGACAAGCATATTCAGGTGCAGTTAGTTAAGTTCTCTGATTATGCAACTCCAAACAGAGCATTGTCAGACAAGGAAATTGATTTAAATGCATTTCAGCATAAGGCATATTTAAACAATGATATAGCTCGCAACGGCTATAAGCTGACACCACTGTGCGAAACTTTTATTGCACCAATAAGACTTTATAACAACAAGAATAAGATCTCAAACGTTGCTGATATTAAAGACGGTTCTATCATTGCAATTCCATCTGATCTTACAAATGGTGGTCGTGCATTAAAGTTACTAGAGGCTGCAAATCTAATTTCAGTTGATCCATCCAAAGGATTCCTGCCTACAAAGGCTGATATTACTGAATATAAAGTAAAGATTGAGATTAGAGAGGCAGAGTCTGGTGTTCTAAACAATATTCTTCCAGATATCGATGCTGCGGCAATTAACGGCGGTAATGCTTTCTCAGCAGGTTTAAAACCATCTGATGCAATCTTCTCAGAAACACCAAAGGCAGGCGAGGATAACCCATATATCAACGTGCTCGTAGCAAGAGCTGAAGATAAGGATAATGAAGTTTATCAGACAGTGGTAAAGACCTTCTTAACTGATGAAGTAAAAGAGACCATTATCAAAGCATACGATGGCGGCTACATTCCAGTGTGGTAACAGCAATAGGCCATAAAACAATTCCTCAACAATAAGCAGCACCGCAAGGTGCTGCTACCTTCAGACAGAAAGAATAAAAAAATATTATGAAAATCCAGGAAATTAAATTAAGAAGAGTAAAACTTGAACTGGTGGCTCCATTTGCTCCAAGCTTTGCCACCTTATATGACAAAGATGTTCTGATTGTTGAAGTATACGCAGACGGTTATGTCGGATACGGTGAGTGCCCGGCACTCTCATGGCCTCTGTACAACGAGGAGACTGTATGGGGCGCACAGCTAGTAATTGAAGAGTTTATTGCTCCATTACTAAAGAATATAGATATCAAATCTCCATATGATGTTTCAGAGCTGTTTAAAAATATCCGTCGTAATTTCTTTGCTAGAAGTGCAATTGAAACTGCAATCTGGGACATTTTTTCACAGGCTGCGCACAAACCACTATACCAGTATCTAGGCGGTGTAAGAGATAAGGTAAAGGTTGGTATCAGTATTGGTATTCAGAAGACTCCAGATGAGCTTGTCAAAAAAGTAGGTGACTTTTTAGACTTTGGCTATTCCCGCATCAAGATCAAGGTAGAACCAGGTTTTGATATTCAGTATCTTGATGCTGTAAGAGCAAAGTATCCAAATATTGAATTACAGGTTGATGCAAACAGCTCATACACATTAGAGCATTTAGACATTTTAAAAGAGTTTGACAACTACAATTTAGCTTTAATTGAGCAGCCTCTTGAATGGGATGACATTATTTATCATGGCAAACTTCAGAAACATCTGAAAACTCCAATCTGTTTAGATGAGTGCATTGATACTTTAGATGATGCTAAAAATGCAATTGAGCTTGATGCAGCTAGAATCATCAACATCAAGGTAGCCCGTGTAGGCGGACTTGCTAACGCAAAGGCAATTAGTGAGTATGCACAGAGTAAAGGTGTTGGCGTATGGTGCGGCGGAATGTTAGAGACTGACATCGGTCAGGCCTACAACATTGCAAGTGCAAGTCTTGAGAACTATGTATACGCAAATGATCTGATGTCCTCATATACATATTTTAAAGACAATCTGACAATTGATGAATACGACGTGAATAAAGACAGCACTATCGATTTATCAAAAAGAGAAGGAATGGGTTATAGAGTATCACTTGAGAAACTTAATAAATACACACAGTCTTTAAAGACAGTAAGATTATAAATTTTTAAAATAATAAAGTAAGGTTAGGTAAGAATGATAGAACTTTTGAATATCAATAAAACCTTTTGGGTAGATCAAAAAGAGGTACATGCTGTAAAGGATGTGAATCTGCACATCCAAAAAGCCGAAATATTTGGAGTTATCGGTTTTTCAGGTGCAGGTAAAAGTACACTTGTAAGATCCATTAACCTACTAGAAAGACCTACATCAGGTCAGGTTATTATCGATGGCGTAGATATCACCAGGTTATCAGATAAGGAGCTTAGAAATCTTCGTCAGTCTATTGGCATGATTTTTCAGCACTTTAATTTAATGCCATCAAGAACTGTTTTTGAGAATATTGATTTACCGCTTAAAAGAACCGGCATCAGTAAGGCAGAGCGCGTTAAAAAGATTGAGGAGTTACTTGAACTTGTAGAGTTAAAGGACAAGGCTCAGGCTTATCCGAACCAGTTATCAGGTGGTCAGAAACAGAGAGTTGCAATTGCAAGAGCACTTGCATGCTCTCCAAAGATCTTATTGTGCGATGAGGCAACCTCTGCATTAGATCCAAAAACCACCAATTCAATTTTAAAGTTATTAAAAGACTTAAATGAAAAACTAAAACTTACCATTGTTGTTATTACTCACCAAATGTCAGTTGTAAAAGACATCTGCGATAGAGCAGCTCTAATGGAGAATGGCAGGGTTATTGAGACAAATACTGTCTATAACCTGTTTAGTCATCCAAATGTAGAGAGCTCAAAGGACTTCATTGAAATGGCTGGCAACAAGAATGCCTTCATTGAGGTATTAAATAAAAAGAATGAACTCTCCTACATCAAAAAGGATATTCCAATTTATTTATTAACCTACACAGGTGATGCTACAGGTCAGGCTCTAATGAGCAAGCTCTATGCCTTATTCAAAGTTGAGGCAAATATTCTATTTGGCAATATTGATTACATCAAGGATAAGCCATTAGGACAGCTTGCAGTTCAGTTATCAGGAGAAAATGAGAATATTGAAAAAGCTCTTGAGTACATTAAAGAACAGAAAATTGATTTAGAGGTATTAAGATAATGAATGATTTAATCAGTTTAATTATGCCGAATTTCCAGAGACTAAGTGGCGAGTTTTATGAGAGCTTATATCAGACTCTAATCATGATTTTAGTATCAGGCACCATTGCCTGGGTATTAGGTATAGTCATTGGTGTAACTCTTGAGGTAACAAGACGTGACGGTATTTTAGAGAATAAGTATGTATTTGTCTTTTTTGACAGAGCAATTGATATTTTAAGAGCAATTCCATTCATTATTTTAATGGTGCTTTTAATCCCTGTATCAAGATTCCTTGTAGGTACAGGCTCTGGCTTATACGGCTCATTTGTGGCATTGATTGTAGGTACAGTACCATTCTTCTCAAGACAGATTGAATCTGTTTTATCACACCTTGATAAAGGTCTGATTGAAGCAAGTAAATCAATGGGCTTCTCTCCATTTGAGATTATCTTCAGTGTATATCTAAAAGAGTCAATTCCTGGTATCACCAGAGTAACCATGATCACTTTTGTAAGCTTCATAGGCATTACCGCAATCGCTGGTGCCATTGGAGCTGGCGGTATCGGCGACTTTGCTATCCGCTATGGTTATCAGATGGGCTATCGTGACATGATCTGGCTTGTAGTTGCAGTGATTTTAATTGTCATTAGCCTCTTCCAGGCAACAGGTAAATACATTATTAAGAAGACAACTCACTAAAAAGCTGGTTTAAACATGTCAAAAATTATTAGAAATCTTGATGATTATATTCAAAAGCTAGAGGAAATCGTCAATATAGATTCTGGTACTATAAACACTGAAGGTGTAACCAAAGTTGCCAGAACTCTAAAAGGATACTTTGAGGATGCAGGATTTTATGCTCAGACTGTATTTTTAGATGAGTCAGTTGGAGAGGGCGTTTTTGCAACTAACGCACCTGATGCTAAAGAATATGACGTTTTACTTGTAGGTCATATTGATACAGTATTCGCAAAAGGCGAGTGTGAGAAAAGACCTTTTACTGTAAAGGATAATCTTGCCTTTGGACCGGGCGTATCAGATATGAAAAGTGGTGATCTTATTATTCTTTGGGCAATCTCCAAGCTTAAAAAGGAGACTTTAAATAAGGTAAAAATTGCTATCTGTTTAAACCCTGACGAGGAGACCGGATCAACTAAATCATCAGAGTGGATAGACAGCTATGCTAAAAGGTGCAGATACGCTTTAATTTATGAAGGTCAAAGAATGTTAGGCGAGTATACATCTACAAGAAAAGGTATCTCTCATATTGATATCACTTTAAAAGGGGTAGGTGCACACGCAGGTTTCTGTCCTGAGAAAGGTCGTTCTGCCATCAATGCCATGGCCCAATGTATCATCAGACTCAACGCGCTTGCTAACGAGAATGTAACCGTAAACTTTGGTGTGATTAAAGGCGGAACAATTGCTAATGCTATCGCTGAAGAGTGCACTGCAAGAATTGATGTACGCTTCTGGACACAGGAGCAGTGCAATGACTTTTTTGAAAAGTTTAAAGCTGAATTTGAAAAGCCATTTGGTCCTGATATTAAGGCAGAGTACAAGATCCTGCTTATAAATCCAGCGATGGAGGAGTCAGAGAAGACGCAGGATTTAAAAGACAGGATCACCTCACTTGGCAAAAAACTAGGTATTACATCAACCTTCATAAAATCAGGCGGTGTATCAGATGGTAACCACATCTCTCAGACAAGGATACCTGTAATTGACGGTTTAGGTGGTGTAGGAGGGGATGCCCATACCACAAGAGAGTGGCTTGATTTAACCTCGGTTGAGACTAAAACAGACTTAACTGTAAGCTTTATAGAATCATTATCCTAAGACTTGAGTCTTATTCTTACCTTTGGCACCTGTTTACAGGTGCCTTTTTTGCAGCATAAGACTAATCAAAAAGATAGAAAATCTACCTATTCTTAAGCTATATATAATATATTAAACAAAACAGCGGTCATATGAAGTGAATGGTATATAGAGACAAGAATGGACAGTGCACTAATCTTAAAACACGATGTCATTGATGCTTTTAAAAGAGCAGGACTAAAAGATGGTCAGTCGGTAATCGTCCATACCTCATTAAAGAGCATAGGTTATGTCTGTGGCGGCGCACAGATAATTATTGAATCTTTAATTGAGTGTGTAGGTAAAGAAGGCAACATTACGATGCCGACACAGTCATGGAAAAATCTCGATCCTAAAACAGGAGTTCATTATAACGAGCCAGAGTCATGGTGGCAGACAATTCGTGAGAATTATCCTGCCTACAATAAAGATATCACTCCTACAAACACCATGGGCGCTGTAGCCGAAATGTTCAGACGCGGCCAGGTGCTATAAGAAGCGATCATCCTGCTTGATCATTTTCTGCATTTGGTCCACAGGCTCAATATCTTACAGAAAAACATACGATATCAAATATCTTTGGAGATGGATCTCCTTTATCAAGACTCTATGATCTTGACGGTTATGTGCTTTTAATTGGTGTAGGACATGATAAAAACACCTCAATACATTTGGCTGATGCAAGATCTCAATACAAAAGTAAACACAATACCATTGAGCATAGCGCCATTTTAGAGAATGGTAATAGAGTATGGAAAGCCTACGAAACCTTGTATGTTGATGGCCAGGATTTTACTTTAATAGGAGATGCCTTTGAAAAAGAAGGGACGGTGCAAAGTGTAACTTTAGGTAATGCCACATTAAAATTCATGAGGTAGAGAGAACTTGTGGATTTTGCAGTCAAGTGGATTGAGCGTAATCGAAAATAAAAGAATTTTGTAAAAAGAAAACATCAACTGCAGTTCTTCTATAAATTACAGGTTAGAATAAAAAAAATTGCAAAAATAATATTAAGGATAGATGATGGATTTTTTAAAAGTAGTAGCAGACAGACATTCATGCAAGAAATATTCAGATAGAAAGCTTGAACGGGAAAAGTTAGAGGAGATCTTAAACGCAGGACGCCTTGCACCAACAGCCAAGAATCTTCAGGAGCAGAGAATTTATGTAATTGAGTCTGATAAGCTGCTTGCAAAAATCGATACAGTAACACCATGCCGCTACCATGCTCCCACCTGTCTTGTAGTAGCTTATGATAAAAACAATGTCTTCACATATCCTGGTGATAAGAGAGACTCTGGAATTGAGGATGCCACCATTGTAGCAACTCATATGATTTTAGCAGCAGCAAACGCAGGCGTTGACAGCTGCTGGATTAACAAGTTCGATCCTGATGAAATGGCAAAGGTTTTAAATCTTCCTGAAAACGAGGAAGTGCTGATGTTAATGGATTTAGGATATGCCGCATCTGATGCTCCAATGAATCCAAACCATAATAAGAGAAAGGAATTAAAAGAAACTGTGACTTACCTGTAAAAGTCTTCTTATAAATTGTTGTAGTTGTATAAAACTATGCTAGTATCAAGTTGTCAAAAGAATCTAATATAAAATTTAGATTTATTGTAAATTACAAAAAAGGAACAATTATATGAGCAAAATCCTATCAGTTTCAGCTAATACTGTAACGATTGGCTTTGATGACAAATCATTAAAGGAGTTTGACATTTCATGCTGTCAGGGATTCACTCCAGAGGTTGGTCTTGAGGTAGATGTATTTACAAATGATAACAAGGTAGTTATCACTAGAGCATCAGCACATGTATCTACAGCAGTTTCAACTGGTGCAGGTCAGCTAGCAGCAGAAGAGCACCGCGTAAATAAAGTTGCATATGTTTTATTATGTTTCTTCCTAGGTGGAATTGGTGTTCACAAGTTTTACGCAGGTCACGTGTTTTTAGGCCTTTTATACCTGATTTTCTGCTGGACTTTCATTCCATCTATTGTTGCTTTCATTGAGTTTATTATAGGTCTTGTAAAGCCAGCTGATATCAACGGCAATTACAACGCTTAATACTGAATTTTGAAAATAAAAGGCGATACTTTTAGTATGGACCCAGAAATTGATCACTTAAGTTTCTAGGTCATACTAACAGAATTTAAGGCTTGTTTCCTAAAATTAATTGGAGACAGGCCTTTTAACCTTTTACATACTCTGTGAGAGTTATACCAGTTTATATAA
>JAAYPN010000006.1 GCA_012519775.1 Aeromonadales bacterium
AACCTTATTTTTTTCAAGAAGATATCTTATTTGTTTTAATGCCTGTGTTGATTTTACATCGAATTTTGCAAATAGTTTTTTGTTCTTTTTTGCCCAATCTGATAAGTCGTCAGGGTAATCTGCATGTTGTAATTCATCATAAACTTTATCAATGCTGATAATGTTATTTTCTCCATTTATAATTTTCAGCCAGTCCCAAAAGCCTTCGCAGAAATTGAATGGATAATATAATCTTTTAGCTTGAATAAAGATGTTAGAATCTAATATAAATTTTCTGTTATTCATTCAATAATCCATATTTCTTGGCAATATTATCCATGGTCTTAATTGAGCTTACACCTAAAAGCTTTACAGCATCTCTAAATGGAGTTTCTCCGACCAAAGCAGATGATAGCAGTGCTTTGGTAAATAAAGTGCTGGATCTTGATTTAAATGTATTATAGAAATTCCCGCCTTTACTATTTTTAGTATCTTTTAACGCTAAATTGATACTATCCTCATAATCTCTTTTACATTTAATAAACCAAGTAGAGAAATTTGATTTATCAATTAATTTCAGATTATTAAGTCTAACAATAAGAGCAAAGGAACTTACGTGATATTTTTTTACCGCATCACGTAAAAATTCTTGAATTGAATCTGAATTATTAAAGTCATTTGTAATATCATTTTCAGGCATTAGTATATTTGCTGCAAATTCATTACACCATTTCTCAACTTTATCTTTTGAGTTGAATTTGACATCAGACAGACCTGTTTGTCCAAGACAAATATGACCAAGCTCATGACAAAGAGTGAATATCTGAGCGTGGATTGCGTCATTTCCATTAACAAAAATTAGAGGAGCGTTTTCGCTAGATAGCGCAAAACCTCTAAATTCATTTACATCTAAGCGGTTTTTAGAATTGTTAGATACTTTACTAATTTCAACGATTATATTGTTACTTTCAAGAATCTCTCTTAAATCATTGAGATAAGCATTTGAGTTATTACTTTTAGTATATGCAATATGTAAATCCTCGCTAACTACCTTAGCTGCGTTTACAGGAGAAGCTTTTAAATCAAATTTTTTATTGAATTTAAATTGTTCAAGATCATTTTCAATTGCAAAGTCTTCAAACCAATTCTGATGCCTAATGCTAGCTTTGATTTGATCTAGCAGATTTAAACTTGGTTTATTTTGTTCATTAGCTTTAAATGTTCTAAAATCAGCAATTTGTAATCGGTCAATACTCTCTACAGGAGCATCATAAAAAAAATACATTTGAGGATATCTTAGAAGTTTTGACAGCTTTTCGACATTTTTCATTGTCAAATGAACATAGCCATTGCTTTCATTTGAAAGCCTTTTAAAATCTTTATGGGCAATTAGTGCTGAATATAATGTACCTGCACGCTCGCATGCCCATTGTATAACTGACACTTTTATTGGAAATAACTCGGTCATACTTAATTTCTTTCTTTAATACTCAAAAGCTACTGTTTAATTATAGATAATTAATGGTGTGGACCCACTAAGCTGAAGATGCTAAAAACAGAATAACTGTGTATAGTATCGATAGAAACAATATTAACAACCAAGAAGGTCCACAAAATGATTGTAAATGAAGTTGCAAAGATTGTC
>JAAYPN010000031.1 GCA_012519775.1 Aeromonadales bacterium
TGGACATAATTTTCGTGATTATATACAGGAATAATCACTGATACTAATTTATCCATAGTATTTAAAAAATTCATTTCTGGTTATAAAGAAAATTACAAGGCTTTCATTATTATTTTCTTCAATATGAAAATCCATTATTCGTCCGAATAATTTCAAATAAAACTTAAAAGCTCTGGAATTTTGGGTTGAACAATTCCAATATACCTTGTTTAAAGATAATGAATTAAACGCAAACTCCATTATCCATTTCATGGCATATTGGGCATAACCTTTTCCATGTACCTTAGCACATGTGGTTATCGCAAATTCAGCATCTTTAGATTTAAAATCAATATTCTTAAGACTGACTGTTCCTTGATATAAATCGTCATCAGAAACAATTGCCATATTTATACTAATGTCATTTTTAGGAGCATCGTCAAGCTTCTTGTAATCAGAAATAGATTTTAAAATAAAAGATTCACAATCTTTTAATGTAAGAGATGAAAAATCTTTTTTTAGATATTTGGTAACACTTTCATCATGCATCCATTTAAGCATGCTTTTTGCATCTTCTAATTTTAGTTTTCTAATGTACATTCGCATCTCTTAATTTTTAAAGCTATTGAGTATATCAGCGATTTCTTTAACATCACGATTACTCAATACAGGACTCATAGGTAAACTTAGTACTGTATTATGGATTTCTTCTGTAATTGGATATGATTGTTCTTTAAACTCGTTATAAGCTAATTGCTTATGTGGCGGTGTTGGGTAATGAATGTTAGTTTGAATGCCCGTACCATTTAGATATTTGATTAGTTCCTCTCTATTAGATGTTCTTATAGCAAATATGTGCCATACATGTGACAACTCATCCTCAGTTGAAGGAAGAATAATATTTGGATTCTTGATGTTGTCTCGATAGTATTTAGAGATTTCTCTTCTTCTATTGTTATCTTCATCAAGTGAACCTAATTTTACATCTAGAAACGCTGCCTGCATTTCATCTAATCTTGAGTTAAGTCCTTTATAGATATGATGATACTTATAATCAGAACCGTAATTAGCAATAGCCTTACATTTCTCATATAAGTCTTTATCATTTGTGGTAATACCACCAGCATCGCCTAAGGCTCCAAGATTTTTACCTGGATAAAATGAAAAACCTGCAGCATCTCCTAAATTACCTACTCTTTTTCCTTTATATATAGCTCCATGAGCTTGCGCTGCATCCTCAATAACCTTTAGATTATACTTTTTAGCAATTGCATTTATTTCATCCATCTGACAAGCCTGACCATACAGATGAACGGCCATAATAGCTTTAGTTCTACTTGTGAGCTTTTCTTTGATTAGAGATGGATTGATTGTATAAGTATTGATATCAGGCTCTACGAATACCGGAGTACAACCATTATCAGATACAGCTAATACAGTTGCAATAAAAGTATTTGCAGGTACTATGATTTCATCACCTACACCAAAACCGTATGCTTTAATGATGATTCTTAAAGCATCAAGTCCATTTGCTACGCCTAGTGAATAATCAGTTCCACAGAATGCAGCAAAATGTTCACAAAAGCTATCATTCTGTTTTCCTTGTAAATACCAACCTGAGTCTAGTATTTCTTTTACTTTTGCGTCAAACTGGCTACGGAATCTCTCATTGATTTTATGTAGGTCTAGAAAAGGAATCATATTACTTATTAATACTCTTTAAAAATTCATCATAATCATGGATATAGTCTGCTGGATTATAGTGTTCCGATGCTAAGACCATTACTACACAATCATCTGAAAAGTTAGTAAATTCTCGCCAAATATTATTTTTTATGTATAACCCATAAGTTGGGCTATCTAGATGTACTGTTGCTTTATCATGTCCATCATCTAATATAAAATCACAGCTTCCTCTCATGCATACAATAACCTGCTCTAAATGTTTATGAGCGTGTTTTCCTCTTACAGCATCATGAGCTGTATCCCAGATGTAATACACTCTTTTTATCTCAAATGGAAAGTCTTCGTTTTTCTCAAGAGCCACTAGCTTTCCATTGTGATCGCCATGTACAGAAAAGTTTAAGATAGAATATTTCATAAAAGAATAGATAATAAAAATAGAATAAACAAAAAGAATACAACAAAAATTAGTATTAAATTAATTCGTTTATATTTTTTTAACTTAAAATTCAGTTTTGTTACTTCTCTACCGGATGATTCTTTAAAAATCTTGTTTGGCTTTAGTTTTAAATACTCAAAATATGACCACCA
>JAAYPN010000032.1 GCA_012519775.1 Aeromonadales bacterium
ATAAATAAGTGAAAATATGCGCAGTTATTTTTTTATATGTAAGTTGAAATATTGTAAAGATGGCTGATAAGAATCAATTAAAGGAAATAAATAAGCGCAGAACATTCGCTATTATTTCTCACCCTGATGCTGGTAAGACCACCATCACTGAAAAAGTACTGTTATTCGGTAGCGTAATTCAAAGAGCAGGTGAAGTTAAAGCTCGCGGATCAACCGGTACCTTTGCCAGTTCAGACTGGATGGACATGGAAAAAGAGCGTGGTATTTCTGTATCCACATCTGTAATGCAGTTCCCATATAACGACTGTATCGTAAACCTGCTTGATACACCAGGCCACGAAGACTTCTCTGAAGATACCTACCGTGTGTTAACAGCAGTTGACTCATGCCTAATGGTAATTGATGCAGCAAAGGGTGTTGAGGATCGTACACGTAAGTTAATGGAAGTAACACGTCTTCGTACCACTCCTATTTTAACTTTCATGAACAAGTTAGACCGTGAAACACGAGACCCACTTGATCTGTTAGATGAAGTTGAAAAGGAACTGAATATTCTTTGTGCACCTATTACCTGGCCTATTGGCTCTGGCAAATCATTTAGAGGTGTTTACCACCTGTTAAATGATGAAGTGCTTTTATATCATTCAGGCGAAGGCTACCACATCCAGAAGGCAAAGACCATTAAAGGTCTTGATAACCCTGAGCTTAACGAAGTTTTAGGCGAGGATGAGGCAAATCAGCTTCGTGATGATATCGAGCTTGTAAAAGGTGCATCAAACGAGTTTGATTTAGAGCTGTTCCGAGATGGCAAGTTAACACCAGTATTCTTTGGTACCGCTTTAGGTAACTTTGGTGTGGACTGCATGTTAGACGGTCTGACACAGTGGGCTCCAACTCCATTATCTCGTGTAGCTGATGAGCGCGAGGTTGTTGCAACTGAAGACAAGTTAACAGGCTTTATCTTTAAGATCCAGGCAAACATGGATCCTAAGCATCATGACCGTATCGCCTTTATGAGAATCGTATCAGGCGCATACCGTAAGGGCATGAAGCTTTATAACGTAAGATTAGGCCGTGAAATGATTGTATCTGATGCTGTTACCTTCTTAGCAGGTGAGCGCGAACAGGCTCAGACTGCAGTAGCAGGTGATATTATCGGTCTTCACAATCATGGTACTATGCGTATTGGTGACACCTTCTCTGAAGGTGAAAAAGTTCATTTCAATGGTATTCCAAACTTCGCACCTGAATTATTCAGACGCATCCATTTAAATGACCCATTAAAGCAGAAGCAGCTTCTAAAGGGCTTAATGCAGCTATCTGAAGAAGGTGCTGTACAGGTATTCAGACCAATCATCAATAACGATCTGATTGTAGGTGCTGTTGGTGTGCTACAGTTTGACGTGGTTGTTTCAAGATTGAAGCATGAATACAACGTAGATGCCAAGTATGAGGCTGTATCAGTAACTACAGCCCGCTGGTTGACATCAGATGATGCTAAGGCAATTGAGGAAATCAAGAACAAGGTTCCTCAGTCAATTGCTTTAGACGGTGGAGAAAACCTGACCTTCCTTGCTACCTCAGGTGTAAACTTAAGCTTAAATATGGAACGATATCCAAAGGTTAAGTTCAGCGCCACAAGAGAGCACTAATCATACTGATAAGACCATACAGCTTAGTATGGTCTTATCCTGCAATGATTATAAAAAATAAATCCTGTCTTTAAAAAAGTAATGCTATTCTAGTAGTTATCTTTATCAGTCCTTGCTAAGAAATTAGTAACAGGAGACATTATGCTTGTAGATGCTCATATACATGTAGGTATGTTTAAAGACATCAAAAGTGTACTTTTATGCGCACAAGATAATAACATTGTGCCTGTCTGCGTCAGCACTTCTTTAGAAGAGGGTAAGGATCTTTTATCATCATTAAAAGAGAGCTCTTTAAAGGTACCGGTATTTTTAGGAATACATCCATGGTATATGCAAAAGCATGGTTTTGATGAGGAGCTTTTAGACTCTTTAATAAAAGATACCAATGTCAAAGGCATAGGCGAGTGCGGACTTGATAATAAGATAGATATCCCTTTACATGAGCAGATCGATTTATTATCTTTGCAGCTTGATTATGCTGCAATGCATAATCTTCCGGTAAATCTGCATATACGCGGGTATCATGGAGATTTGCACAGGGTATTAAAGCAGTATCAGGGAAGGTTACGGGGAATTATTCATAACACCACCTTCTCATATGATGTCTGCAGAAAATATCTTGATTCAGGATTTTTATTATCTGTAGGACATCATTTAACCTATATGCAAAAGAAGCTTACAGATGTGCTTTTAAAAGTCGGTTTAGATAACTTATTGTTAGAGACTGACTTTGATTATGAGTATACAGGTGAGTTTGATCCAACATTGCTCAAAAGCGAGTATGAGTGCCTAAGTATGCTGTTTCAGCATAAAATAGAAAGTATTGAAACAGTTTTATATAATAACCTCAAAGACTTATTAGGAAACATTAAATGAGCTTAGTTTATATTGTTAAAAAAGACAAAGAATTTAACTCTGACAGCGCAGTTGAAAAAGTAGCTGCACAAACAGGTTTAACTTTAAATATTCTTTCAAAAAAAGAGTTACAAGGCCATGTTGGCGTTTTATGTAAAACTGATAATGACAATGCTCATGAGCTTTGCAAAAAAGCTGTTTTAGATAATAAGTTTGACTTTGATGTATGGGCAAACAAGAGTTTCCCAACCTTAAAAAAGAAAGGTCAGGTATGCCTTGATATGGATATGACCTCTGTACAGATTGAGGGTATCGATGAGATTGCAAGACGTCTGAATGTTTTTGATAAGGTATCTGAAATCACCTCAAAGGCAATGAATGGCGGTCTTGATTTTGCTCAGTCTCTGACACTACGTGTATCAATGCTAAAAGATGGCGATGCCTCTGTAATTGAAGATGTAAAAAAGATCATGACAGAAACTGACGGTCTTGATGTTTTGATGAAGACTGTAAGCGATAACGGCTGGGTTAAAGGTATCTGCTCTGGCGGTTTTGAGCAGTTAATCTGCGTGCTTGAGAAGAAGTATAATCTTGATATGGTGTGTGCAAACTCATTAGAGATTAAAGATGGCAGATTAACAGGTAAGGTTGATAAGCGTATTGTTGATGCTGCTGTAAAACGCGAAGGCGTTTTTGAGCTTCAGAAAAAGGCTGGTATCGATAAAGATCAGATAATTGTCTTAGGCGATGGCGCAAACGATCTGAAAATGATTGAGGTTGCCGCTTTAGGTATTGCTTATCATGCAAAGCCTTTAGTACAGCAGACAGCTCCATTCAGCATTAATTACTCAGATTTGACTGCTGTGGCTTTATTATTAGAGATGATGTCTTAATATGGCAAAAACTAAAAGTATTTATGTATGTTCAGCATGTGGTGCTAAGTATTCACGCTGGCAGGGTATATGCTATGAGTGCGGGGAGGCTGGTACCATTTCAGAAACATTAGTAGATACTGCGCCTAATGCAGGAGCAAAAGCTGCAGCTCGTGCCTTATCAGGCTTTGCAGGAGCTACAGGCTCTGGTATCTATAATCTGTCAAATGTTGATCTGACTAAAAAGACCCGTTTAAGTTCAGGCTTTAGTGAGTTTGACAGAGTATTAGGCGGCGGCATCGTCTGCGGTGCCGTAGTTTTAATCGGCGGCAATCCAGGTGCCGGTAAATCCACACTGCTTTTACAGACTGTAGCAAAGCTTAGTGAAAACCATAAGGTTTTATATGTTACAGGTGAGGAATCACTGCAGCAGGTTGCTCTAAGGGCAAGTCGCCTGCATCTTAATACTGCAAATGTAAGAATTGCAGCTGAAACCTCTATTGATAATATCTGTGCCATGGCTACAGCTGAAAAGCCTGAGGTTTTAATTGTTGACTCAATTCAGGTTATGCATGTAACAGGAATTGAATCTGCTCCTGGCTCTGTAAGCCAGGTAAGAGAATCAGCAGGTGCCTTAACACAGTTTGCCAAGCGCTCAGGTGTGAGTGTCTTTATGGTAGGCCATGTAACTAAAGATGGCACCCTTGCAGGTCCTAAAATACTAGAGCATTGCGTTGACTGCTCGGTAATTTTAGAGGCAGGTAATGATGTACGTTATCGTACCTTGCGCTGCCAGAAGAATCGTTTTGGCGCTGTAAATGAGATTGGCGTTTTTTCCATGACTGATCAGGGCCTAAAGGAAGTTAAAAACCCTAGTGCCATCTTTTTAAACAGACAGGAGACAGTAGCTCCAGGCTCTCTTGCTATGGTTACCTGGGAGGGCACTAGACCTCTTCTTGTGGAGCTTCAGGCCTTAGTAGATATCTCACTGTTTTCAAATCCACGTCGTTTATCTTTAGGTACCGATCAGAACAGACTGTCTATGCTTTTATCAGTACTGCATCGTCATGCTGATTTCTCATTAGGTGATCAGGATGTCTTTGTAAACGTCGTTGGTGGTGTCAAGGTAGAGGATACCTCATCTGATGTACCACTATGTCTTGCACTTATGTCATCATTTAGAAATTCACCAATAGATAAGGGCACTATTGCTTTTGGTGAGGTTGGTTTAACCGGAGAAATCCGTCCTGTAGCCTATGGACAGGAGCGTATTGGTGAGGCTATTAAGCAAGGTTTTAGACGCCTTATCGTCCCATATGATAATGCCCCACGCAGTAAATCAAATAACGGCGTTCAGATAATACCCGTACGCCGTGTTACTGATTTAATTAACGTGTTCTAAGCCTGTGACACTATAGTATGAACGAGGCGCAGTGAGATTATAAGTCTGTCCTCGTTTTTAAATCTCATCTCAAGACACTTACCGATATTAGAGAGATCTTTTTGCAGAGTCTTCATCTTAGCTTCGTTTAAATCCTCAGCATATTTATCTATAAATCTCATCAGATATTCTGTAGTCTGTTCAATGCGTGGCATGGTTCTTTGTGCAATGGATAGTGATCTGCCTGAAGCATTCTCGATTAGCTCAATGATCTTTGGATATAGATCAAAATGACCGTGAGATAAGTAATCTGTAAGATGCTCACAGAAGGTGGTTACATCCTCATATGATGGATAGCAGACATCGTTCTGATTAGAGCTTCTTGATAAAGAAATGCTTAAGATCTTCATATATAGGAGAACTAATTCCTGACGTGCCTTGATCATGTCGTTGATCCAGCTGTATCTGCTGTCAACGTCCTGAAGCTTTGTATTAAAAGATTTACCAAATTGCGAATTAGTCATAATCGCCTCCTATATTCTTTTATTAAAATTTAACACAAATAGTGGGCCCTTTGGTGTTACAAACATCAAAGAATAGTTAATAAATATAAGAATTTACGGAAAAGTTGCGCACGGTCGCAACAAATTGGATTTGATATGAAGTGAATGATGTGGAGACTAAAACCGCCACATAAGTGGCGGTATTAAATTATCTTTTGGCAATCAGGTTATTCTGATACAACTCTTTCTTGTACTTCTTTACAGTTGCTGCAAAGGCTTTACGTGCCTTAGCGTTAACCTCATATGATCTGTTATCAAGATTGATACGCATAGGGTTTACAGGTCTTCCGTTTACGCGGACTTCATAGTGCAGGTGAGGACCTGTTGAAATACCGGTATTACCAGAGCGAGCGATGATTGCGCCTTGTTTAACTCTCTGACCTGGTCTTACATTAAGCTTTGATAAGTGCATGTAAACTGTTGACAGACCGCCTGAGTGACGTACAACGATGTAGTAACCTGCTGATCTTGAGTAGGTTGCCTTATCAATAATACCGTCGCCTGGAGCTGTAATCGGTGTACCTACAGGTAAACCAAAATCAACACCGTTATGAGGTCTTACGCAACCTGTAACAGGGTGAAGTCTGCTTGGGTTAAATTTTGATGTCACTCTTACACGAGAGCGGAATGGGAAACGTACGAAAGTTGAACGTGTTGTATTTAAGCCACGCTCATCATAGTACTTGCCATCAGCTGTGTTTAAGTAGCTTGATACACGTCCGCCACGAGCAAGGTTAAATTCAACTGCGCAAATCTTTCCCTTGCCCTGAGCCTGAGTAAAGAGAATACGCATGGTGTCGCCTGCCCGGATATTACGTGAGAACTGGATCTTGCCTTTGAACATCTGCAGGATCTTGTTAATCTCAGAGTAGGTGATACCTGCTTTGTTAGCAGCCTGTGAGAAGGTCTGACCTTTACCGATTGTTACAAGCACAAGTCTGCCACGCTTTGAGGCTAACATCTCTTTTGGAGTCTGGTTGTCAGTTGCAGCAGGAGCTGTAACCTTAGGAGTTTCTGTCTTTACTGTGCCTGGAGTTGCAGCAAGTGCTTTTGCCTTGTCTACAGCATCATCATCCATTGCAAATGAGCCAATCTTTTCTCTTATAAAGCTGTAATCGCCTGCATCATTTGCCTTATAGAAACGTAGCTGTTCAGTCTTTGAAATAGGCTTTATGAATACTAAAAGCTCACCGTCACCGCCAACTAGGAATGAAACCTTGTCGCCAATGCTTAGATTGTTAATCTTTACATTTGCTTTCTTACTTGCATCAACAATAGACATTAAAGTTGCAGCTGGGATATTCAGATCTTTAAATAAAGATGAGATGTTATCGCCACGCTGTACACTTTCTGTAAGCCATTTAGCACCGGCTATCTTTGCTGACGGATCTTTATCAACCTTCTGAGCAAGAGCTGATACTTGCTTGTCAAGCTGATCGTCCTCATCAGCTAAATCAACATCAGCTAAAGTGTCATCATAGTTTTCAAGCCGGTCTTTTTTAGTATCAGCAGAGGAGGAAATACCGAAAATCTGAGCAAGTGATGAGGTATCATCGATAGCGTCATCGTTGGTATTGTTAAATGCAAAAAAAGCTGAATGAGTACCTGATGTTTCTTCAGACTCATCTAGAGGGGCTAATTTAGAGGTAACAAATGACATAGCAAGGGCCAGCACAAATGTGGTTAAAATTGCCTTGTTATGTTTTTGTGATAAGGGGCCTTTCCAGTGAGCAGTTCCTAAGGCTTCCTTGGAAATATAATCTTCTGAAATCATCGTTGTGTTTGGGTCGAAGTAATAACTATTTGAATTAGACATTTCCACAATATAATACCCCTGTGATGCTATTGATAGCTCATAGTCGGCTTGCGGTAGTTAAGACTTCTTTTTGTAAATAATAATCTTTGTCTGTATTTTTATAATTAGCTTTAGTATACACTATAAGAATGTATTTGACTTTTTTTATCACTGCATTTTATTACCTTTTTCGTACTTTTTTTGAGGTTGCGCATGATTTTCGGTGAAAAGTTCTTTTCAATGCTTAAAAAACTCTCTCCATGGCGTCAGAGTCTCTTTGCTTTGGTGTTAGCCCAAAGACAATATCCAAACTATGCGCTATGGTGCGAGGTAAATCAAGTGAAGGGGGGAGTAAAGGCTTATTCTAAGGCTTTAGAGACTCTCTGGACTTTTCATAAGGACAAGTTTAACACCATAGATTTAGAAAAAACTTTGGAAGAATTAGAGCCTTACCTTTTAGATGATGAGAAAAACGATCTCTCTGTAGGTGATTTATTCTCCTTAGATGCAACTATCGCCTTATCTGCATCCATGCTTGCAATTATCCTTCATGAAGGTGAAGAAGCAGAAATGGCAAGTCGTGCCTCTTTAAGTGGTGTGGTTCGTAAAATCGAGCAGGAGCATGATGTTGATCTTTCAGATGAAGAGTTAAGACAGATGGAAGCTGTTGATGATGAGGTAAACTTCCAGGTAAATCTGCTTGAAATGTTAACCGACAACCCAAGAAGTATCGAGCTTACATCCAAGCTTGAAAAGATTGCCTATAACGATGGTGTAAGCAATATCGGCCTGTCACTTGATGATTAGGTAAAATCCTTCTTTTAATATAAATATGCAAGAGTCTTTCTCTTGCTTATTTATACATTCCTTCAAGAATTAAAATCACGCCAGATAGAATAGATACGCAGGAGAAGACAATCTTTACCTTCTTGACCGGCATCTTGATTAGAAGTGTGGTTCCTAAAAAGGCACCTGAAAAGGCTGCCACAATCATCACTGGAAGCCAGTTCCACTGAATTGAGGTTAGAGCACCTACTGTAAAGGCACCTACTGCATTCCAGATTGTAGCCACAAAGATCATGGTATGCATGATGGCTCTTTTAAGCTCAAGACCGAAAATACCAACTAATGATAGTGTTGCAAATAAGCCTGCACCAGATGAGAGTGAGCCTGAGAACATACCGATACAGAACAGGGCAATTGCACCTAGGATTGTTCTTTTTAAAGAGCGGTTCTCAAGATTTGTTGTACCAAATTCCTTTTTAAAAAAGGTATAGATACCTGATGCTATGGTAATGAAGCCCAAAACAATTTGAGCAATATCTGATGGAACTGAAATGATAATAACCGAGCCTAATACTACTGCAGGACATCCTACAAGTATCATCAGTGCACATACGGCTTTATCAAATGAAATAGATTTGTTGATCCCTTTTTTTGAAATTGCACCGATACCTAAAAATACTACAGCTACTTTGTGAGTACCAAGAGCGGTTGCAAAAGGAAGACCTAACAGAATTAAAAGGGGAAACTGGATGAAGCCAGCGCCTCCACCGGAGACACTGGCAAAGAGATTAGCGATAAAGGTAACTACAAACAATATACTCTGATTGATAATTTCTGCAGCCACCTTTAATCTCCCTTACTTACGGTTTAATGCACGCCATGCGATGTCGTTACGGTAGAACATACCATCAAAGTGGATGTTCTTGATGTGAGCGTATGCCTTCTGACGGGCATCAGCTACATCTTCACCTAAAGCGGTAACACATAGTACACGACCGCCTGAGGTTACGATATCATCACCTGACTGCTTGGTACCAGCCTGGAATACCTTCAGATCATCGCCGGTTTCAAGATCTAAACCTGTGATCTTGTCGCCCTTGCGAGGAGATGCTGGGTAGTTGTCAGCTGCTAGCACGATACCGATAGCAGGACGTGGATCGTATTTGATATTAACGCCTTTTAGACCATCGTTGTCACATGCTTTTAAGCATAGCTCAACTAAATCAGACTGCATACGTAACATGATTGGCTGAGTTTCTGGATCACCAAAACGGCAGTTGAACTCAACTACACGTGGAGCACCATTCTTGTCAATCATTAAGCCTGCGTATAAGAAGCCACGGTATGGGATACCATCTTCTTCCATACCCTTTAGGGTTGGGTTGATGATTTCATCCATAACTCTCTTGTATACAGCATCAGTTACAACAGGAGCTGGTGAGTAAGCACCCATACCGCCTGTGTTTGGACCAGTATCTCCATCGCCTACGCGCTTGTGATCCTGTGAAGTTGCCATAGGAAGAGCATTCTTGGTATCTGACATAACAATGAAAGATGCCTCTTCGCCTTCCATGAACTCTTCAATAACAACTGAAGCTGATGCATCACCAAACTGGTGATCATCTAGCATGTTGTGAACAGCATCGATAGCTTCCTGCTCGGTCATAGCAACTACTACGCCCTTGCCAGCAGCTAAACCATCAGCTTTAATTACGATAGGAGCACCCATCTTCTTGATGTATGCAACAGCATCATCAGTCTTGGTGAATACTTCGTAAGCTGCTGTTGGAATGTTGTGGCGCTTTAGGAAGTTTTTAGTGAAAGACTTTGAACCTTCAAGCTGAGCACCAGCCTTTGATGGTCCGAAAATCTTTAAGCCTTCTTTTTCAAAAGCATCAACTACACCATCAACTAGTGGGGCCTCAGGGCCAACGATGGTAAGACCAATCTGCTCTTTTTTAGCAAAGTCTACTAAACCCTGGATATCACCAACGCTGATATCCACGTTTTCCATCTTGTCCTCATGAGCAGTACCAGGGTTACCTGGTGCTACAAATACTTTTGAAGCTAGTGGTGATTTTGCAGCTCTCCATGCAAGAGCGTGCTCACGACCACCGTTACCGATTACTAAAACCTTCATGTAATTTCCTCTTAGTGACGGAAGTGACGCATTGAAGTGAATACCATTGCAATACCGTGCTCATTAGCTGCATCGATAACTTCCTGGTCGCGGATTGAGCCACCTGGCTGAATGATGCACTTGATGCCTGAAGCTGCTGCTGCATCAACACCATCACGGAATGGGAAGAATGCGTCAGATGCTAGTGCTGCACCCTCTAATGATAACTTAGCATCCTCTGCACGTAGACATGCGATACGAGCTGAGAATACACGGCTTGTCTGACCGCAACCGATACCAAGAGTCTTCTTGTGGTTGGTGTAAACAATTGCGTTTGACTTGGTGAACTTACATACCTTCCAGGCAAACAGTAACTCGTCCATTTCCTCTTCTGTAGGAACACGTTTGGTTACAACCTTCAGATCTTCTTTTTTAACAACTTCCAAATCAGCTTCCTGAACTAGAAGACCGCCGTTTACGCGCTTGAAGTCGCAACGTGGCTGTGCCTTACCTAGAGGACCTGTCTGTAGAAGTCTTACGTTCTTCTTGCGGGCAACCTCAGCTACTGCCTCTGGTGAAATTGATGGAGCTACGATAACCTCGCAGAACTGACGATCAACGATAGCTTTAGCTGTTGCGCCGTCTAGTTCCTTGTTAAATGCAATGATACCGCCAAAAGCTGATTCGCTGTCGCAGTTGAATGCATCTTCATAAGCCTTAGTTAGGTTCTCGCCAAGAGCAACACCACATGGATTTGCGTGCTTTACGATTACGCAGCATGGCTCGTCAAACTGACGTACACACTCGATTGCAGCATCGGTATCAGCGATGTTGTTGTATGATAATTCTTTACCCTGTAACTGAACTGCAGTTGAAATGCCTGAATCATGAGCATCGATATCAGCATAGAAAGCAGCTTTCTGATGTGGGTTCTCACCGTAACGCATGCTCTGTAGCTTAACGTAGTTAAGATTTAGAGTACGTGGTAGAGTAGACTGTGTACCGTCAGAGATACCATAATCAGGTACCTTAGTACCAAAGTAGTTTGCAATAGCGCTGTCATAAGCTGCTGTGTGCTCGTAAGCTGCGATTGCTAAATCAAAACGGGTATTCCAGGTTAATGAACCGTTGTTTGCGTCCATCTCTTCTATAACGCGGCTGTAATCTGAGCTTCTTACTACGATTGCAACGTCACGGTTGTTCTTTGCTGCAGCGCGAACCATGGTAGGACCGCCGATATCGATGTTCTCAATTGCCTTCTCAAGAGGGCAGTCTGGATCAGCTACAGTCTTTACAAATGGGTATAGGTTTACAACAACAAGAGCGATAGGCTTGATGTTGTGCTCAGCCATAACTTCTTCATCAATACCGCGACGGCCTAGGATACCACCGTGGATCATTGGGTGAAGAGTTTTAACTCTGCCATCCATCATCTCAGGGAATTTGGTGTAATCTGAAACTTCAACAACCTTAACACCGTTTTCTGCTAAAAGCTTAGCGGTACCGCCAGTTGATAGAATTTCAACGTTACGTTTTTCTAACTCTTTGGCAAATTCAACTACACCTGCTTTATCTGAAACGCTGATTAGCGCACGATTGATAGGACGTAAGAGGGCTTCCATGATTTTGACTATGCTCCATTTAATATTTAAATAGCAAAGGCAATTAAGCCTTTATAAAAAGTGTGTATATTGTATCAATTTATGTGAGTAAAATCGCTAATTTTCACGAAATCTTTGAAAGATTAGAGTAATTTGACATATTAGGATGCGTTTTTTATTGGTGGCATGAAATCTATGCATACCATAATTGACAGAAAGCCTTTAAAATCGCACAAATAAGGTTTTTTCAGGAATTTTTTTTACGATATTTTTCTGAAATGTTAATCTGATAGGTGTTTGTAAATTTACTATAAATCAATAAGATAATGTTTTAAAATCCAAAATGGAGCACATTGGTGGCTTTCTATCAAGGTATTTTAGAAAAAAAATACTTATATTATTTTCTGAAAAATAGCATATACTTACCGCGTTTTTAACGTTAACGGGCTTGATATACTGGCTTTTAGCGTTCCATAAGAATTCCCGGTTACTGCAAAAGCACTAACCTAAATCAGTATTATTTGTTGTTTAATTACTTGGGCTTTTAAGCCTGTTTTTCAAAGGAAATGAAAATTATATGAACAAGTCTGAACTTATCGAGCAAATTGCAAAGCGTTCTGGTCTACCTTTATCAGGTTCACGTATGGCTTTAGATGCATTATTGCAGACTGTAAGTGAAGCTTTAGCATCAGGTGATCGCGTACAATTAGTTGGTTTTGGTACTTTCAAGGTTACTGAGCGTTCAGCACGTGAAGGCCGTAACCCACAGACTGGAGCTGTAATTAACATTCCAGCAAGAAAGACTCCATCATTCACAGCTGGTGCTGAGTTAAAGAAGAGCGTAAACAAGTAATTTTACGTCTTCAGCAAAAAAAGGCCTCATTTAAAAGTGAGGCTTTTTTGTATGAACAACTTTTATTGTAAATGCACAATAAAATGCCCAAAAATTACTAAAAAACTGATAAAATCTAGCTTATAAATCGTTTTTTATGGACAGTAGTTATTAAAAAGAAGTTCACTTTTAAATTTCTTTTTAATGCTTAACAAAGTTAATAAAGGAAATAAATATGGCATTGAGTAATAAGGCTGGCAAAAAAGCCGGTTTTGAAGATCTTGATAACATTCCTCGTTTAATGTCTGCTTATTATTTAAATAAGCCTGATATGGATGATCCAGAGCAGCGTGTTGCTTTTGGTACATCAGGTCACAGAGGCACCTCATTAAATGGTTCATTTACTGAGTCTCACATCGTTGCAATTTCTCAGGCTATTGCAGAGTACCGTCAGAAAGAGGGTATTACTGGTCCTTTATTCATTGGTATGGATACCCACGCTTTATCAGAGGCAGCACTTGCTACCGCTGTTGAAGTTTTAGGTGCTAACGGTGTTGAAGTTCGTGTTGAAAAAGATCACGGCTACACCCCAACTCCATCAATCTCATTTGCAATTTTAAATTACAACAAGGGCAGAACCTCAGGTTTAGCTGATGGTATCGTTATTACCCCTTCACACAACCCACCATCAAACGGCGGTTTCAAGTACAACCCAACTGATGGCGGTCCTGCTGGTACTGAAATTACTTCTGTAATTCAGGATAGAGCAAACGAATTATTAAGAAACGGTCTACAGGGCGTAAAGCGCGTTCCTTATACACAGGCTATCAAGTTATCTAATGTTAAAGAACACGACATGCTAACTCAGTATGTTGAGGCATTAGGCGAGATCATTGACCTTGAGGCTATCTCAAAGTCTGGCATCAAGATGGGCGTTGATCCACTTGGTGGTTCAGGTCTTTTCTACTGGGACAGAATCGCAGACCGTTACAACCTAAACCTAAAGGTTGTAAATTACGCTGTTGATCCTACCTTCTCATTCATGTGCATTGATAGAGACGGCAAGATCCGTATGGACTGCTCAAGCCCATATGCAATGGCAGGTCTAATTGGTCTTAAGGACGATTTTGATATTGCATGGGGTAACGATCCTGACTATGACAGACACGGTATCGTATGCCACAGCGGCTTAATGAACCCAAATCATTATTTATCAGCTGCAATCAACTACATTTATACACACCGTGACAACTGGCCAAAGGATGCAATGGTAGGTAAGACTGTAGTATCTTCAAATCTGATGAACCGTGTAGCTCAGGGCCTTGGCAGAAAAGCTTACGAAGTTCCAGTAGGCTTCAAGTGGTTCGTTCCAGGCTTATTTGACAAGTCATTAGCATTTGGCTGTGAGGAGTCAGCAGGCGCTTCATTCCTACGTAAGGATGGCAGCGTATGGACAACTGATAAAGACGGTATCATCGCTTCATTACTGTCAGCTGAAATGCTTGCAGTGACAGGTAAGGATCCATCAGAGCACTACAACGAGTTAATTGAGAAGTATGGTCGCCCATACTACGATCGTGTTGACGCTCCTGCAAATCCAAGCCAGAAGGCAGCTCTAAAGAAACTGTCACCAAACGACGTTGAGGCAAGCGAGCTTGCTGGCGAGAAGATTGTTGATAAGTTAACCTGTGCTCCTGGTAACGGTGCTGCAATCGGCGGTCTGAAGGTTGTAACAGAGAACGGCTGGTTTGCTGCAAGACCATCAGGCACTGAGAATGTTTACAAGATTTACATGGAAAGTTTCAAGGGCGAGGAGCACTTAAAGCAAATCGAAACTGAGGCTCAGGATATTGTAAACGCAGCTCTGAAAAAAGCCGGTGTTTAATAACCAATAGAAAATAAAGTCTGCAGATGCAGACTTTATTTTTAAGTGGCACACAAATATAAGGCACAATTTTAAACTCACAATTTTTGTAAAAAAATATTTGTTAAAGCGGTTGTGAAAATATGAGGAAACTCTCATTCAGCCGTGATAATTCCTACACTTTTATATTTTTATAGGATAGAATTGTCACATTAACAAAACAAAGGATTGTATAAAATCAAATGAATAACAAATTATTATTATCTCTTGGCTTAATTGGTTCTCTTACCTTATCAGGCTGTTCTATTTTGAGTTCAATGACTTCTTCAGAAGATAACAATAACAATATGTATCGTGAAAAAGCATCTGAGACTCTAGATATTGCAGAAGAAAACCTGACTCTTTTAACACAGACAGTTACTCCAAGCTTAACTGATGTAACTTTCGATTTAGTTGATAATAATAAAAACAAATACAGATGTTCAATTGCAAGCGGTCTGTTCAGCAACAACAAGCCTGCTAAATGTAAGAAGAAGGTAGGCAACAAGTGGGAGTCTTACGGCACTGTTCCTGAAGAGTCTGAAGATGGTTCATCTGATAACTCATTCTTCCATTTTGACATCGGTGGCGAGAACTCATACGCTAACAAGTATGACCAGGCTTACCAGATGCAGAAACTGCATAAGAAACCAGAAAGAGTAGGTTCAGAAAATGCAGCAAAGAATACTGCTAAACCTCAGGTTGTAACAACTTCAGAAAACGATACAGGTGTTGTTACAAACGAAGTTATTTCTTCAAAGGCAAGAAACAGCACTCCAACAATCATCTTCTCACCAGAGGATGAGGGGACTGCATTCAAGACCAATCCTACAAAGACTTACAACGGTCGTTTCAAGATGCGTGATGAGCAGGGCCATTCATACGAGTGTCACTTTGCTAAAGTAGGTCAGGTAGTATCAGATACAGTGTCAGTATGTACCAAGCTGTACTAATCATCTTTTAAAGATTTTTCAAGCCTCCACTTTTAAAATGGGGGCTTTTTTATTTTTGCTCATTTTTTACTATTTTTCATTTAGTATAATGAGAAGAAACGATAATAGATATAGGAGCTTTTTGTGGCTAAATACACCTTAGAAAACCTTCCAATAGAATATGATAAATATAAAGTAATCGCTTTAGATCTTGATGATACTTTATTACGCTCAGATAAGAGCATAAGTCAGTTTACTATCGATACCCTTCAAAAGGCTCAGAAGCAGGGAATTTCAATTGCCATTGCTACAGGTCGTCACCCAAAGAGTGCTGTAAAGTTTATGAAGGCATTAGGCTGCCTAAATGACGACTCTTATGCTGTATGCTTTAACGGTGCAGGTGTTGTGCGTTTATCAGAGTACGTAAAGCACGACCACCACATTGGTTTTCCTATGGTATGCAAGGACATTGTAAAAGGTCCTATGATTAGAAAACTTACTCACTTTGCTCATGAGCATGGCTGTAAGGTACACGCATACTCAGTTACAGACGGTCTTTTAATTGAAGATCATAATCCTTTTACCCAAAAGGAAATTGATAATGCCTTTGTAGGTTTTAAAGCTATCGATTTTACCAAGGTAGCAGATGATGCTGAGTTCTTTAAGATCCTGATTGTAGGTGAGGTAGAGAAGCTTGAGGCTTTAAGACCTTTAATTCCTCAGGAGTTTAAAGACTTCTTTGGTATTGTTCGCTCTGAAAAACACTACCTTGAATTTATTCCAAACCATGCAACTAAAGGCACCGGTCTTGAGCATCTTTGCAAGGCTTTAGGCTATGGTATTGAAAACTCTATGGCCTTTGGCGATGCAGAAAACGATCTGGCGATGATTGAAGCTGCAGGTCTTGGTGTTGCTATGTCAAACGGTTTTGAAATCATAAAGGAAGCTGCTGATGTAATCACAAAGACTAATGATGAAGATGGCGTGGCCTTTTTAGTTAATAAATTCTTAAAGTAGGTTTTATGTTCAAGCTTTCAATCTTCAAAGACGAGAGTAACGGTGAATCTTTAAGAGCTAAATATCATGGTGCAGACAGCCTGCCATTAAAGGTATCCATTAAAGTCTGCCTAAAAATGATTAAGTTTTACTGGACCTCAAAAGACAGTCTTTTCTCCTGGTTTTTATTATCTCTTATTGTGATATTAACCTCTGGTGCAATCTATCTTGCTAAAGTGTTTAACACCTGGTACAAGGAGTTCTGGGATACAGTTCAGAACTATGATCTTAAAGGCTTTAAGTACCAGCTGATGATGTTTGCAATCCTAGCCACCATCCATGTTGTGGTTTCTGTTTATAACTCTTATCTAAGATCACAGCTGTCTATAAACTGGCGTAAGTGGTTTACAGGTAAAGTTATGCATGATTATTTAGGCGATAGCGTCTATTACAAAATGCAGCTTGAAGATAAGAAAACAGAAAACCCTGATCAGCGTATCAGTGAGGACTTAGGAAGCTTTGTATCCCTATCTATTTCACTAATCATAGGTACAGCATCTGATTTGGCTATGCTTGCAACCTTTGGTGTTGTGCTCTGGGATTTGTCCTATAGCGTAGATATGACCTTATGGAATGATTATGTACTGCATCTTCCAGACGGCTATATGTTATACCTTGCAATAGCCTATGCTCTTGTAGGTACACTGATTACCTTCTATATCGGTAAACCACTTGTAAAGCTAAACTTCAGACAGCAGCGCTATGAAGCTGATTTTCGTTTTTCTCTAATTCGCGTTCGTGAAAACAGTGAGTCTATCTCTCTTTACAGTGGACAGGTTGAAGAAGAGCAGAGTTTAAGATGCCGCTTCTTTAGCGTTGTAAAAAACTATGTGCAGTTAATTAAAAGAGAAAAAAGATTAGGTTTCTTTACTTTAGGTTATGCTCAGACTGCAGTTATCTTTCCAATACTTATTGCAGCTCCTATGTACTTTGCTAAAGTAATTACCATGGGCAGTATCATGCAGATCTCATCTGCCTTTGGCAGAGTTCAGGATGCACTGTCTACTGTGATAAGCCGTTTCTCAACATGGGCAAGCTACAAGGCTGTAATTGACCGTCTTGCACTTTTCTTTGATTCAATGGATTCAAGTACTCAGATTGAATGCTTAAAACCTCAAAAGGAAGGAGCATCCTTTAAAGTTGAGAGTTTAAATGTAGAAAATCCAAATCACGAGATTTTATGGAAGAATTTAAACTTTGCTCTATCTGATGGTCAGTCACTATTAGTTCGTGGTCCATCTGGCTGTGGTAAATCAACACTTATTAAGACCATCGCAGGTTTATGGCCTCATGCTCATGGTAGTATCACTGTTCCTGATACAGGTGAGAGTCTCTTTTTATCTCAAAGACCATATCTGCCACAGGGTACGCTAAGACAGGCAGCCTGTTATCCTCATGCATCAGACAATTCAGGTCTTGTGGAAAGTTATTTTGAGAAATTAGGATTATCTCATTTACTTGAGAGTCTTGATATTGAGGATAACTACTCAACCATGCTTTCTTTAGGTGAGCAGCAGAGAATTGCAATTATTCGAGCTCTTATTATTAAGCCTAAGCTGCTGATTATGGATGAGGCAAGCTCTGCTTTAGATGAGTCAAATGAAGATCTTGCCTATAACCTCATTAAAGAGAATCTAAAGACATCTATTGTGCTAAGCGTTGGTCACAGATCAAGTCTGATTAAAAAGCATGATCTTATCTTAAGTTCACAAGGTGATGGCAACTATACCTTTTGCTCATCTTCAGATGCTTAAACACATCTAAAAAAATATCCTCGCCTTGCGAGGATATTTAATCAAAATCAAATCAAATCTTACTGATCTTTAGTTCTTTTTCGATAATCAGCCACTTTCTTTCTGTGAGCTGTGTTTATCTTAGCCATTCTGCCTGTAAGCCGCTCTGATGGTCCAAATAATGGTTTTTCGTGTTTTATAAACTTTCCCTCGTAATCAGCTAAAGCTCTTGATACAAGTTTGTAAAGACCTATAACAGCGATGATATTTGGAATAACCATAAGGCCATTGAACATATCAGCAAGCTCCCATACCAGGTTTACCTTTAATAATGAACCTGTCATTAAGAAGCACAAAACGATAACTGAGAAGATGTTGATAAACTTATAGCCAAAGATAAACTTTACGTTCTGAACTGCAAAGAAATACCAGCCGATGATGGTGGTAAAGGCAGCAAAGAAGAGACATAAAGCCACAAATCCAGCTCCAGCAGGCCCCATTCCCTTAACGAAGGCACTTTGTGTAAGCTCAATACCTGTAGTAGTACCATCTAAGCTTCCTGTAACTAAAATTACAAGTGCTGTAGCTGTAAGCACGATAAATGTATCGATAAATAAACCTACAACAGCTGCTAAACCCTGCTCTACAGGATGCTTTACACGGGCAATAGCATGAGCATGTGGAGTAGAACCCATACCAGCTTCATTTGAGAACAGACCACGAGCAACACCATAACGGATAGCCTCTTTTACGCTTGCACCGATAACACCGCCGGTTGCTGCGCTAGGATCAAATGCACCTACGAAGATTGACTTTAGGGTTGGGAAGATGTGTGTACCGTACAGACACATAATGTAAATGGCACCTAGTACATATACAAGAGCCATAATTGGAACCATTTTCTCAGCAAAGCCTGCAATACGCTTGATGCCACCGATGAAGATGAAGCCTGCTAGTAGAATGATAAACAGACCTGATGCAGATGTAGGAACGCCAAAAGCTGATGAGAATGCTGTAGAAATGGAGTTTGCCTGCACCATGTTACCGATAAAGCCTAAAGCTACAATAATCAGTACTGAGAAGATTGCAGCCATTGGCTTACTGCCAAGACCATAGGTAATGTAGTAGGCTGGACCGCCTGTGATATGTCCCTGCTCGTCTTTAGAGCGGTATAACTGAGCTAGAACTGCCTCAGAGAAGATGGTTGCCATACCAAAGAAAGCTGCAAGCCACATCCAGAAGATAGCACCAGGACCACCCATAGCCATAGCTGTTGCCACACCAGCAAGGTTACCTGTACCTACCTGAGCTGCAATAGCAGTTGCAAGTGACTGGAATGAGGTCATTCCATGAGAGCCTGCTTTTTCACCGTTAAATGAAAGACCGCCGAATACGTGCTTTAATGCACGGCTGAACTGTCTAATCTGCACAAAGCGAAGCTTTATGGAAAAGAAGATACCTGCGCCAACTAAAACAGGAATTAGACACCATGGTCCCCAGAGAATGGAATTGATGTTGACAATTATTTGTGTAAGCGAATCCATTTTGATTCCGTATAGAAAAGTTAAAAATTAAGCAGCTTTCGCTGCTTTGACTGGTTTATTTTATCTTTTTTTACGAAATTTTTAAAGTAAACTAAATGATTATTCGACTTTATTCTGAATCGTCGTCTTTAGTTACTGAACTTAACTTAGAGTGGAATTTCTTCTTTAAATAGATAAAGCCGATAACCAGAACCAAAAGACCTAAAGCAAGATAGATGATGCTCTGTACGTCGTGAACGTAGGTCATTAAAAGATCTAGGTTATGAGCAAAGAAGTAGCCTAGGTATACCCATACAGGTACTGAGATCACGGCTGCTAAACCATCCATTATAATGAAGGTAATATAGGAGATACGATGACTCATACCTGCTACAAGGTAGATAGGGGAGCGAAGTCCTGGAAGGAATCTTGCGACAAATAAAAGGCCTAAACCGTATTTTTCAAACTTACGCTGAATTAAAGAGAATCTTTGAGGAGTTACAATCTTTCTGAAGGTTTTAATCTTCTGGATACGGTAACCGAAAATTCTTCCTGCAAGGAACATGGTGCTGTCACCAAAGAGAACACCAGCAAGACCTACTGCAAGCATGATATGTGGGTCGATACCGGCATCAAGACCTGAAATTACACCACCTGATACTAAAGTGATATCCTCAGGTACAGGCACGCCAAGACCGCAAAGGAGAAGAGCTAAAAATACAGCTGCATAACCGTACTGAGAAAAGAAACCCATTAGTAATTCTAGCAATTGTTAACCCTCGACCAAACAAACATACAAATCAATAAAACGATTGAATATAATAGCAGAAATATAGAAAAAATTAAGACTAAAGCTAAATTATTGCATTTTCAAAGCCTAGCTGACGCCATGCTTCATAAGCAACTACTGCAACTGAATTTGAAAGATTCAGACATCTGCTGTTTGGTGCCATTGGGATCTTGATTCTGTGCTCCTGAGGTACTGCATCGTACACCTCATCAGATAAGCCTTCCTTTTCACGACCGAAGATAATGTAGTCGCCATCTTCAAACTTAAACTGTACGTGAGAGAGGTGTGCTTTCGATGTTGAGGCAATAAGACGCTTTGGCTTTTGCTTTTCTAAGAAAGCTTCAAAACCGTCATGAACAGTCAGATTGCAAAGCTCATGGTAATCAAGACCTGCTCTCATCAGTCTTTCATTATCAAGATAGAAACCTAGTGGTCTTATAAAGTGAAGTTTTGCGCCGCAGTTTACGCTAAGACGGATGATATTACCTGCATTAGATGGCATTTCAGGTCTGTATAAAACGATATTGATCATGATAATTCTCTTTAATTTTGAATGCGTATATTCTAATCTATTTTTGTTGTGAGATAAGAGCAAATATAGGTTTGTTTAAATTGCTAGACTGTCTATTTGATGTTAACATTATTTGAATTTTATGTGTGAATTGCCAAGTTAAAAATCAATTAAAATAATAAATTACTGCTAACAAAGATTGTTTGGAGGATCCAAATGCCATTTCGCCCAACTCAAAGAGTGGCACCAGGTCAAGGAGTAGGCCTTTTCTATAAGGTTCTGTTTGCTGTTACTTGCCTTATCAGTGTTGTCTGCATTGTATTCTTAAAGATATCTAATATCCGAGCAAGCAAAGCCATGTCCGGAGAACTCTTATCAACCTCTGCAAACGGCATTACTCCTGTTCATGATGGCATGATTGCAAAGTTATTTGAGTACTTTGGTAATGTTACCTATCTGATGCCTCTAGTATTAGTTTACCTAGGCTACAAACTCTTTTTAAAAAAGCAGCTTTTAAAGCAGGTTGATTTCTTTTTAGTAGGTATCTTTATTTTAGGCTGTAACCTTTTAATTCTTGGTTTATGCTCTTTATTCTCAGCTTTATCTAAAGGCTCTCATGTTGGTGCTGGTGGCATTTTAGGTGATTTCTTTAATATTCAGATTTCACATCTTTTACCTGGTTTTATCGGTACTTTAATTCCAATTGCTGTAACTTTTGTAGGTATCTTTTTATTTGCAGCACACGGTCCAATCTGGTTTTGCGATGCCATAGGCAATTTAATTTCAGATTTAATTGATAAAGCACGCGGTATCAGCAAAAAAGAAACTTATCAGGAACCTGAAGCGATGGAAGAAGTTGATATCAACTCACCAAGTCCATTTGATGCAGGCAGTAACTCAATGGAGCCTGAAGTTGATGAGTTATATCCACAGCGTGTGGCAAGTCATGATCCTGTTGATGTAAAAGCTGCAAAAGAGCAGCCTGTAAAGAGCACTGCACCTAAGGCTGTTGATCCACAGGTTAAAATGCCTAATCCAAGATCTGGCCTTTACAGCAGCAGTTTTGATAATTTCGGCGGTGTTCCAACAGAGCGTAAGCTTGATACCAAGCGTTTTAAAGAAACACCAATGCACGCAGGAATTCATCCTCAGAGCAAAGATTTAAACCGTAGAATCGAGCCTAATTTCGGTCCAGCTCCTGGAAGTTCACTACATCAGAGTAAGTCTCCATTATTCAGTCGCAGTAATGTTCCATTTACAGCACCTGAGATCTCAACTCCAGCCTATGGCAGCTATGCAGATTCATCATCCTCAATGCAGGGTAGGGAAACTGCAGCATCTGGCAGAGCACAGGTATCTGATGAGGTTAAATCAGAGGGGCCTACAACCTATATCAACGGACTTGCCTATGCAAACGGTAAGGAAGCTACAGCTCCTAAGTATGACTATGACAAGGACACACCACATGCAACAGATGCAAATGGTAATGTAGTTAAAAAGTCTATAGTAACCAGAGTTGTTTTCTCAAATTCAGATGAGTCACTGCAAAAGACTACTCCTGTAGAGCAAAAAGAAGAGAAGGTTATTTATAAGGCAGGTGCTGATCATCTGCCTCCACTTGAGAGAATTGGTAATCCTTTAATTCAGCCAGAGGTAAGTACTGTAATTACTCGTACCTATGCTGAGCCTTTACAGAAGAATGTACAGGTAAAGCAGGATGGGGATAATGTATCAGGTCAGTTTACACAGCCTGAGCAGGTATCTACTATCGTAACTAAGGGTAGTCCACTTAAGGCTGCTGATGATGCTTATAAGGCAACAACTACTAGAAACTCCATGTTCCCTAATCAGGATGTAAGTGAAGAGAACGTGATTAGCTTTGCTGATTTAATGAAATCAGATGAGAAAAAAGGCTTTAATATCGGCTCTTTAACCTCAGCATTTATTCCATCAAATCATGATGAGGATAAGCTAAAGCCTGCATCAGGTGATCCTATTAAAGAGTCTCAGCTTACAAAAGAGAAGTTCTCACGCGGTATCAATGGTGCTCAGGTAAATTCAGATAATCAGAGCACTGATAATCACACACAAAGTGCTCCTATTGTTACACCTGCACCATCTCATTATGAGAATAAGTCATCTGAGAGTGTATATCCTCAGTCATCAGATAACTCTATCTTAGAGAAGACTCCTTCCCAGTCAGAGCCATTTAATCACAACATTTCAGAGGTTGATTCTCTAAAGAATGAAGAAAGCAACTCTAATTACTCATATGAGCAATCAATCAACCATAACATCAACGTTAATGATTTAAGCTCAAAAGATGAGACGGTAAACACTAAATCTGAGAGTGCTCAGGTAACAAATCCATATGCTCAAAGAAGCAGCTTTGCAGGTATCGGCGGCAGTACCGGTGCTATGCCAAATCAGAGCTCACAGGTTGTAACACGCAATTCATCTGGTACTGTAAAGATTCACTATGCACGTGCTACAGAAACCTGTCCTAAGACTCATTATGATGAGTGGAGACCAAGCTTTGATCTTTTAACTCCTTCTAATGCACAGGATGATATTGATCTTCAGGAAATTGAAGACAAGAAAGAGACCATTAACCGTTACATGAGAGACTTCTCATTAAAAGGCTCTGTTGCAACCTACGTAAGCGGTCCTGTTATCACCCGTTTTGATATTCTTTTAGAGCCTGGTGTTAAGTCAAGTCAGATCTCATCATCAACAACTGATCTTGAGCGTTATCTTATGACCAACAAGATCAACGTTATTCCTGCAATCCCAGGCACTCCATATTTAGGTATTGAAGTACCAAATACCAAGCGTAAGCTTATTAACTTAGCTGACGTTGTAGAGAGCGATGAGTTTGTAAATTCAAATGCAAAACTTCCATTATGCCTTGGAGTTGATATCGTAGGTAATCCTGTTGTAGTTGATCTTGCAAAGGCTCCTCATCTTCTGATTGGTGGTACTACAGGTTCTGGTAAGTCTGCAGGTGTTAACTCAATGCTGGTATCTTTACTATTATCAAGATCACCTGCTGAACTTCGTTTACTTTTAGTTGATCCTAAGACTGTAGAGTTCTCTCAGTACTATGGTCTGCCACATCTTCTGTCTCCAATCATTACCGATCCAGAGACTGCAAACGCTGCTTTAACCTGGCTTATCAAGGAGCAGGAGCGTCGTTACAAGTTATTATCATTGTTACATACTCAGAATATTATTCAGTGTAACGACTATATCCGTGAGCAGAATGCTCAGGGTAAGGTTGTATACGATCCTATGTGGTCTGCTGATATGGGCGGTATGCCTGCTGAGTTAAAACCACTACCTTATATCGTTGTGGTTATCGATGAGTTTGCTGATTTAATGGCAGCATCTCAGGATCTTCCTCCACAAAAGAGAGCAGATGCCCGTGTAGCCCGTTTAGCACAGAAGGCACGTGCTGCCGGTATCCATCTTGTACTTGCAACACAGACTCCAAGAGCGCAGGTGGTAACAGGTGTTATTAAGGCAAACTTCCCATCAAAGATTGCCTATACCGTACAGAATGCTCAGGACTCAAGAGTTATTCTTGATGAGAATGGTGCTGAAAACCTGCTAGGTTACGGTGATATGTTCGTACGTTTCCAGGCTGTAAACAACAATAATTCATTTAGAGCTCAGGGCCCATATACAAGCAACGGTGATGTTCACAATGTGGTTCAATCATGGATTGACAGATACGGTGAGCCTGAGTATGTAGATGGGGTAACCGAGATTGAATCTGAAGATGAAGGTTCACAAGGCAGCAGTGGCGGACCTGGAGTTGCATTAGATGCCTTATTTGATGAAGTTGCAGCTTATGCAAAGTCATTAAAGGATTCAAACGGCAATCCAAAGGCTTTATCAAAGTCTGAAATCCAGACTGCTTTTGGTATCGGCTTTAACAGAGCAAACAAGATCCATCGTCAGTTACAGAAAGAAGGTGTAATTGACAGCAAGGGCCTGGCTTTTTAAAGCAGGCTTTGAGGAATAGATATGATTAAGCTTTTAAAGGGATTAACTTTAGCTTTAGCACTTACAAGCTTTGGTGCAATTGCTGATGATGTAACAAGTCTTCAGAAGATTATTTTCAAGCAGGAAGCTTTTAAATCAAGCTTTAATCAGGACGTTAAAAGAAGCGATGGCAAGGAAGTAGCAAAATCAAGCGGTACCCTTGCTTTAAAAAGACCTGACAGACTGATGCTACACACCTTATCTCCAGATGAGCAGGTTTTATTTACCAAAGGCAATGATGTACTTTATTACGATCCTTTTGTAAATCAAGTAAGCATCTTCTCAAAAAAGAATTTATACACCTCTCCATTCATGCTGCTTACAAGCAAAAGCTCTGAAATCTGGGGTAAATATACTGTAAAGGCATGTGGTGATACTTATACACTTACACCAAAGAGTGTTGGTGAGGTTCGCTCAATTAAGATTGTAGTTGCAAATGATGCAATTAAAGATCTTTATATTCTGATGAAAGATGGCAACACCAATCATTATGCCTTGTCCGATATTACCTACAGCGTAAGTGACAGTGTCTTTGATTACACTATTCCTCAGGATGTTCAGATAGACGATGAGCGATAGCCAGGTTGATCTGTTTGCTTCATATGAGCAGCAGAAGAAAGACGAAGAAAAAACTAATGAAGATGTAAATTCAGCTGATGAGTTTGCGCCTTTAGCATCAAGACTTCGTCCTCAATCAATTGCTGAATACATAGGTCAGAGCCATCTTTTAGGAGATGGCAAACCACTTAGAACACTGTTAAACCGTGGTACCTGCTACTCCATGATCTTATGGGGACCACCTGGTGTTGGTAAGACCACCTTAGCCTTGCTGTTTGCAAAAGCATGTAATGCTGTAGTAGAGCAGATCCCTGCTGTAACCTCTGGTGTTAAAGATATCCGTGAGGCAGTAGACAGAGCAGTTTTAAGAAAGCAAAACGGTATTAAAACCTTAGTCTTTGTGGATGAGGTGCACCGCTTTAACAAATCACAGCAGGATGCCTTTTTACCACATATTGAAAACGGCACCATCACCTTTATCGGTGCAACAACAGAAAACCCATCCTTTAGTCTAAACTCAGCTCTTTTATCAAGAGCACGTGTTTATGTACTACAAAAATTAAGCGAAGAAGAGTCTGTACAACTTTTAAATTACGCACTGACATCTCAAAGAGGTCTTAAAAAGCTTAATCTTCATTTGGCTGACGGAGTTGAAAAGGCAATTGTTGATCTAGCTGCAGGCGATGCCAGATTCCTTTTAAACATTCTTGAGATGTCATCAGATTTAGCTGCTGACTATAAAAATGGTGGCAAAATCATTACTCTTGCCATGGTAGGCGCTGTAGCTGGCAGAAAACTCATGAGCTATGATAAGGGCGGCGATGCTTTTTATGAGTTGATTTCTGCCTTTCATAAATCAGTACGAGGAAGCAGTCCTGATGCTGCTTTGTACTGGTACTCAAGAATTCTTGAGGCAGGAGGCGATCCTCTTTATGTAGCAAGACGTCTTCTTGCTATTGCAACAGAGGATGTAGGTCTTGCCGATCCTAGAGCGATGACAGTTACCTTAAACGCCTGGGATATTTTTGAAAGAGTAGGTGCTGCTGAAGGTGAAAGAGCAATTGCAGAGGCTGCGGTGTATTGCGCTTTAGCTCCAAAGAGCAACATGCTTTATACTGCCTTTAACAATGCTAGAGCTGATGCTAAAAATAATGGCAGTCTTGATGTACCTATCTATCTTAGAAATGCTCCAACCAAGCTTTTAGAAAAACTCGGATATAAAAAGGGCTACCGTTATGCGCATGATTATGAAGGTGCATATGCTGCAGGTGAGAGTTTCTTTCCTGAGGAGCTTGCAGGTACCGTTTACTATCATCCATCTGATAGAGGCATGGAATTTAATTACACCAAAAAAGTTGAGTATTTAAAAGAGAGAGACAGACGCGAGCAGGATAAGCGCTACCCTGAGGGATTTAGGGGTAAAAAGGTAACTTATGAATAATATAATTTACATGTAAAATCATTGTCACCTAATAAAATACAAAGCATTTCATATTTATAAGCCTATAGCTTGTTTTCAAATTCTTATATTTATTAAATATAATTCAATTTTGTATAGGCTATATGCTAAAATTAATAAGTAGAAAATTCTGCTCAGCAAAAAAGAGCAGGGATTTATTATTTTTGTTCAATAAATGGCAATTATTCATGCTTGATTCAAGATATTTGCGTGCAGACATTGAAGAGGCTGCAAAACGTCTAGCACAGCGCAACTACACTTTAGATGTACAAAAGATTAACGAATTAGAGTCATTACGTAAAGATACAATGACTCGTACTCAGGATTTACAGGCTCAAAGAAACAACCTATCTAAGAGCATCGGTCAAGCTATCAAAGCAGGTCAGGACGTAACTGAGATTAAGGCACAGGTTGCTAAGATCAGTGAAGAGCTTGCTTCTGTAAAGGCAAAGCAAGATGAGGTTCTAAAAGAACTTAACGACATTGCACTTACAGTTCCAAATTTACCTAACGAGTCATGCCCAATCGGCCCAGATGAGAGTGCTAACGTAGAAGTTAGAAAGTGGGGCACACCTCGTTCATTTGATTTTGAAGTAAAAGATCACGTAGCAATTGGCGAAGGTCTTGGTATGCTAGATTTCGAGACTGCCCGTAAAGTAAGTGGCGCTCGTTTTGCATTCATGAAAGGCCCTATCTGCAAGTTACACCGTGCTCTTGTACAGTTAATGCTTGATTTACACTATGAGCAGGGCTATACAGAAGTTTATACCCCATATCTTGTAAATCTTGATTCATTATACGGCACAGGTCAGATGCCTAAGTTTGCTGAGGATCTATTCCACACCAACCTAGATGGCGACTGTGATGGTGATGGTGTAAATCACCACTTCTGTTTAATTCCAACTGCTGAGGTTCCACTAACCAACATGGTTCGTGGTGAAATCATTCCTGAGCAGGAACTTCCAATTAAGGTTACAGCTCATACTCCTTGCTTCAGATCTGAGGCAGGTTCAGCAGGTCGTGATACCCGCGGCTTAATCAGAATGCACCAGTTCGACAAGGTTGAGATGGTTCAGATTGTAAAGCCTGAAGATTCATGGCAGGCACTTGAGGATCTGACAAAGGATGCAGAAGCTGTATTACAGGCTTTAGAGATCCCTTACCATGTTGTAGCTTTATGTACTGGTGATATGGGCTTTAGCTCAGCTAAGACCTATGACATCGAAGTATGGTTACCAGCTCAGAACTGCTACAGAGAAATCTCATCATGTTCAAACTGTGTAGACTTCCAGGCTCGTCGTATGCAGGCTCGTCTACGTAGAAAGGATGGCAAGGTAGAACTAGTTCATACCCTAAACGGTTCTGGTTTAGCTGTAGGCCGTACCTTAGTTGCTGTTTTAGAGAATTATCAGAATGCTGATGGTTCTGTTACCGTGCCAAAGGTATTACGTAAGTACTTAGGCGGCTTAGAAGTAATTAACGCAGAGACCAAGTAATGCTGACAGCACTTGATTGGGTAATAATAGGCGTCGTGGCAATCTCTGCCGTGATGTCTATTTTCAGAGGCTTTATCAAAGAAGCCTCTTCAATTTTATCCTGGATTGTTGCATTTATTGTTTCATCCAAATTTTACCCAATGGCATCAACATATGTAACCTTTTCAAATGACGAACTGACACGCAACGTCATCTCATGTATTGTACTGTTTGTTGTCACATTAGTTGTCTTAGGCTTTATCTCTAACGCAGTAAGCTCACTTGTTAAAAAAGCAGGTCTATCAAGTTTTGACAGACTCTTAGGTGTTGCTTTTGGTGTTGCCCGAGGCATTCTGATTGTTACAGCTGTTCTTGCCCTTGCAAAATTCTTATTCGCGTTACATATCATAACCTTTATTCAAGATTATCCATGGTACAAAAATTCACAATTTGTACCTGATTTACTACCTATTGTAAATTGGTTCTTTACATACGTGGGAACCGCAGAAACTGGAGCTTAGCTATGTGTGGTGTTGTTGGAATTGTCGGAGCATCTCCTGTCAATTTACCACTTTATAATTCATTACAGGTGTTGCAACACCGTGGACAAGATGCTGCGGGCATCGTAACCGTTGATGAGGATGATAACTTCCATCAGCGTAAAGCAAATGGCATGGTAACTGAAGTATTTCAGCAGCGCCATATGTTACGTTTAAAGGGCAACATTGGTATTGGCCATAGCCGTTACCCAACAGCAGGCTCTTCATCAGCAGCTGAAGCACAGCCTTTCTATGTTAACTCACCATACGGTATTGCGTTAGCCCACAACGGGAATCTTATCAATTCCAAAGAATTAAAAGAAAAATGCAAAAAAGCCCACCGTCACGTTAACACTCAATCCGATTCAGAAATACTCTTAAACATCCTAGCCTGGAAAATCTCAAATATTGAACACGATGTTCCAACTGAAGATGATATCTTCAACGCAGTATCAGGCGTTTATGAGGAAATCAGAGGCGGTTACGCTGTAGTAAGTCTTGTATTAGGTGTAGGTCTTATCGCTTTTAGAGATCCATGCGGTATCCGTCCTATGGTTCTAGGCTCAAAGACTACCGAAGATGGCAAGGTTGAGTACATGGTTGCATCAGAGAGCGTTGCTTTAGATGTTTCAGGCTTCAAGTTAGAGCGTGATGTAAAGCCAGGCGAATGCTTACTGATCACAAAAGAGGGTAAGTTATTCTCTAAGATCTGTGCTAAGAACCCAACTCTGCAGTCATGTATCTTTGAGTATGTATACTTTGCTCGTCCTGATTCAATCATTGATGGCGCATCAGTATATGCTACTCGTGTTCGCATGGGAACTAAGCTTGCTCAGCAGATCCAGAATGAGCACAAAGATCTTAAGATTGATGTAGTAATTCCAATTCCTGATACATCAGTTGATATCGCAGTTCAGATTGCAAGAACACTAGGTGTTCCATACCGTCAGGGCTTCGTTAAGAACAGATATATCGGCCGTACTTTCATTATGCCTGGTCAGAAACAGCGTAAGAAGTCAGTACGTAACAAGTTAAACCCAATTCCTGCAGAGTTTTTAGGTAAGAACGTACTACTAGTTGACGATTCAATCGTACGTGGTACCACTTCATTACAGATTGTGCAGATGGCTCGTGAGGCAGGTGCAAAGCAGGTATTCTTTGCTTCAGCATCTCCTGAGATCTGCTATCCAAACATCTACGGTATCGATATGCCAACCTCTAAGGAGCTTATCGCTTACGGCAGAAGCAATGAAGAGATCTGCAAGGAAATCTCAGCTGATGCTCTGATTTATCAGAAGATTGAAGATTTAGAGGCAAGCGTAACTGAGGAGAATCCTGAGTTAACCAAGTTTGAAACCTCAATCTTTACAGGTAAGTACGTAGTACCACCTGCTGATGATTACTTTGATAATATCGAAAAGCAGCGCTCTGATGATGCAAAGGCCGACAAAGCCTGGAAAGATTCATCAGATGCAGATGAGCTTGATATCTTCAATATCTAATTAAAAGGGTTCTTCCGAAAAACTGTGGTAAGCACTGATTTGGTTACACAATATTAACCTAGTGCTTATATTAAACTGTGAGTGCTTTTCCTTTAAAAGCACTCTTAATTCTCAAAAAGAAATATTCAAAATCTCTAAAACCAAAAGCAATTCTCTTAAGCACCTTAATCTTGTTGTTAATGCCTTTTTGAACACTGGTTCTAATGCGATATATGCCAGAATTGGTAATACCATCCTTGTAGCGTATGTTCTGATTTTCAGCAAACCTAGTTATTCCATCAACTTTAGAGCTAATTACAAGCTCATACCATTCATTCCATAACTTTTCTGCGTCTTCTTTTGAACAGGTGTTAAATACGTCAGGTAGAAGCTCCTTGAGTTCATTAGCTGCGTATAAATCATGGTAATAATCAATGAGGTTATCAAGCTTCGTTTTCCTTTCCGCTGACAGTCTAGAATTCCTTGTTAATAGAAGGAAGCGTGAGTTTTTAAGTAAACTGTATCCGTCTTTGTCGTCTTTGATTTTCTTATCGCTTGAGAGTCTGATTCTGATGACACAGATAACCAGTCTGCCTTAGTTATAAATGATATGGAACAGGTCATATACAACCAAAGCCTTTTAGAGGTTAACTTGTAATTATATTAGCTATAACTAATATAAGTAAGTATATGCTAACTAAGAGCAAAAACTTAAGCAACAGAAAATTAAAACCTTTTGACAATGCTTTATAAATCAGATAATTAGATTTAGAAAAGTTAAATGGTATGAAATATGAGAGAGGAGGATTAAGCTGACAGAAAACATTCCATCAGCCTAAAAATGAGGATTAGCTTAAAGATTCTCTGATTCTGTTTTGATGATCCAGCTTTAACTCAAAAGATGCTCTGGTGTAGTAGATTATCTTTTTCATGAGGATATCAAGTGGGGCGTTCTCTGAGTAATCAGCCATTGCAAAATGGTTAATTCTGTTATCTCGAATAAGCTCATGAACTTTTGTGGTGTCCTGAGTTTCTGGATCATATACACCGATGGCATGGCCACCAGCTGAATTTACAAGTTTCATACATGGAATATCAGTCTGACTGTCTCCTATATAGACGATATTCTCAAAGGGAATTTTAATGGAATCTCTTGTAAAGTAGCGGTTCACATCATTGTCATTTACATCTAGTGTGCCCTTTGAAATTCTAAAGAGAAACTGGGTTTTATTGGTAAAGTTGATGTTCTGAGCAGGCCAGATGGCAGCTCCGTTTTTATCGTAGAAAAAGGAGTTTGCGTAGATCATTTTAAACTTGGAAGCAATCTTTGTGCCCTCAATCATTTCTTTAAGACCTGATGAAATGATGTAGTGCTCAATTTCCACGCCAAATTTACTGCCGTATTCATTGATTCTGTCAAACCAGGTATCAACACCGTGGTACAGGGCAACTTTTGAGCCGAATTCCATGAGCTTTTCTTTTTTTACCTGGAACTTGCCTTTAGCACCGTAAAGCATCAGATACATGTAGGCTAAATTAGGATCCATCTGATTTTCGATGGCAAGCTGTGTAGATGCTCTCCAGAAGTCATCAACATTGGCATTGATCTGCTGGATATAGCCTTGTGCCTGCATTTCATATGGAGTTAGTGTTCTGTCAAAATCGTAGCAGATTGCCAGTATATTCTTTTTATTTGCGCTCATAATCTTATCCTTTGTCATAAGCATAGATTACATGAAAATTAAAAAAATTTAATAAAGATTAGAAAGTTATTTTTGCAAAGTGTTAAGAGCCTTAAATTATGGCTGCTTTCAAAATATGAAAAACTCTCTGTTTTCTGAAAATTTTTTGTGATAATCTGATTCTATCAGTTATTTTTCTAAGGATTGTATATGCATATTGAACATGTAGCTATTTATGTAAAGGATTTAGAAAAGGCAAAAGAGTTTTTTACAAGCTATTTTAACTGCACAGTAAATGATTTGTACCACAACAAAAAGACCGGATTTAAGTCTTATTTTGTAAGCTTTGATAGTGGCGCAAGACTTGAGATTATGACTCGTGACAATCTTTTACCTGATTCTGATGATAAGACAAGATTAGGCTATGTGCATCTTGCTCTGTGCGTAGGCGGCAGAGAAAATGTTGATATATATACTCGTAAACTGCAGGAGAACGGCTATAATGTTCTTTCAGGACCAAGAGTTACAGGAGATGGTTACTACGAGAGCGTAGTAGAGATCTTTGAAGGTAACCTTTTAGAGTTATGTGCATAAAAGAGTAGAAAATGAGCGATAAAGTAGAGACTTCAAAAGATGAGCTAGGCGGCACTTACGATCCATACAAGAGCGCGCCTTTGAGTACATCAGAGAGAGTAATGTTTAATATCTCAGTTGTATATATAACTTTAGTAAGCTCATTCATCTTTGCTTTTTTAATGGTGGCTATGCCATCTGTTTTAAGTGCTGTTATTGGTTTCGTCTGGGCAATCCCAGGTCTTACCTTTTTATACGGCTATCATTCAGGCCGTGACAAGAAAAGAGTAAGAACACTGCATACCTGCATCTTTATTGCAGAGGTTATATTTATGGTTTACACCATTTATATGTGCGCCTGTGCAAGAAACGATGCTCTAGCACTTACAGTTGATCTGGTTATTTTTGCCCTTTATGTTTTATGTCTTGAGTTTGGTATTTTACGTGTGATTAAAAAGCATGAAACAGCCTACTACAATGATACTCTAAAGCAGTAAGAGAAGATTTAACGAGATATTATAAAGGCAGCTAACGCTGCCTTTATAATATGTAAGAGAGAATACCTTTTATCAGTTTTTAGAATCATCAACAAACTCAAGCTCATTTACTGCCTGAGTACTGTCAATAATCGCACCCTTATCATGGCTTAGCTCTTTTCTAGCCTTAGTATCAAAGCTGCTGATTAGATTCTGCAGATTGCCTTTACCTGTATATAAACGCCCCTGCAATGTATCTAAATTCTCGTTTAATTTTGATTTAGCTGAATTTACAGCATCAAATGCCTTGGTAATATTCTCGAATTTGTCGTAAATCTTCTGGGCGGCATCAGCAAGATGGCGCATTTTCTCTGACTGCTCAGCTAAAATCCATAGATTTGAAACTACACGTAGTGCAGGCAGAATTGATGATGGGGATACAAGATAAACTCTGTTTTGCACAGCATAATCATATAAAGTTGCATCATAATTGATGGCATCCATAAGAGCGCTGTCAATTGGTACAAACATGAATACAAATGAAGGGCTGTTCAGTGACTGATAGCTAGAGTAATCCTTTTTTATCAGCTCTTTGATATGTGATCTTATAGATTCAATATGAGCTTTCATGGCAGCCTTCTTATCATCTTCAGACTCTGCGTTAATGTAGTTTGTAAAAGCTGAGAGTGAGCATTTTGCATCTACAATAATATTGTGGTTATCAGGAAGCTTGATTACAGCATCAGGACGGCCTTTTTCATTTAATGCTCTGTCACCTGCAACCTCACGCTCATACTCAATACCGTTCTGTAAACCTGAGGCATCAAGTACTCGCTCAAGCTGCAGCTCCCCCCACATACCCTGAGATTTACCGCCAGAGCGAAGGGCCTTAGCAAGCTCTTCAGCCTGTTTTGACAGGGTAGAGTGAGATTCTTCAAGTAACTTAATTTCTTTTGTTAGAGCGCCCTGTCTTTCAGCATTGTTCTCTTGAGCTTTGGCAATATGGTTTTTAAGCTTTTCAAGCTCTTCTTTTAGAGGATTTACAACTAAAGTCATCTGCTCTTTAGAGTTTTTAGAAAGATCTTCAGTACCTGCTTTGACAAGATTATTGCCCATAAGCTTTAACTGCTCTTGTAACTCCTTGTAGGAGGTGTCAAAGAGTTTCTGCTTTTCATCCTGTGCCTTTTCAAAGCTCTCAAGCTGGTGATTTAAAAGTTCCTTTTTAGCATCAAGCTGAGTTTTTAATGATGAGTTATCCTGTGAAAGAGCTACAATCTTCTGCTCGTCTGCCGCATTCTTCTCCTGAAGAGCACTAAGCTCACGGCTAAGTCTGCTCACATCATTGCTAAGAGAGTAGTTTTCTGAGTTGAGCTTTGTAAGCTCATTGCGGTTAATATTCAGTGTTTCATTTAACTCGTTGATTTGAAGCTGATTTTCGTCAATGGTATACTGCGCATTTTCTAAATTGGTCCTGCTTGCAATCAGCTCTTCCTTGTCTTTTGCGCTCTGCTCTAAGGTAATTAAAAGTTTTCTTCCAAGTGCAATCAGAAGAACAAGTAAAATTCCTGAGAAAACTAGGATGGTGTAATCAATATAATTTAAATTATCCATTAAAATTCCTATATAAATAAAAACTATTCACTAGTAATTATAAAAGCTTTATTTTTAGTTTCAAGACTAATGATTATTTTTTTTATCAATATATTACAAAGTGACAGAAACTGTTTTTGAAAGCAGAGAATAAAATGAAATAAATCCAATCTTATGGAGTAATTATAAGCGGATTTTAGAATAGGAAGGAGCACTACCTGCAATTTTGCAGGTAGTGTTGTGAGAATTATTCTTTAGATGCCTCAAGCTCTTTGGCGATTTTAGCCTCTTCTTGAACTAGGAACTCATGAATATCGATTTGTGATCTTATCTGCTTGTCACCTTCCTGAGCCTGAACATAAACGTTCTTCTGCTCAGCATCGATGATACGAGCCTTGCGGTTATCGTTTTCCTGAAGCTTGATGATGCCCTTGATACGTTTCTGTAAATCAGCATCTAGAACTCTTGCACCCACCTCAATACGTAAATCAAGGTTACGTTTCATCCAGTCAGCTGATGAGATGAATAGCTCCTCGTCACCGCCGTTGTTGAAGATCATTACACGAGGGTGCTCTAGGAATCTGTCAACGATTGAGGTGATATAGATATTCTCTGATAAGCCCTCAACACCAGGTTTTAAAGAACACATGCCACGTACAATACCGCGGATCTTAACGCCTGCCTGCGATGCCTCATAAAGTTTTTTAATAAGAGGAATATCAACTAAAGCGTTAACCTTAAAGCTAATTGATGCATACTGACCCTGCTTTGCAAAATCAATCTCTCTGTCAATCATGAACTTGATGCGATCACGAGAGTTTAGAGGAGAAACTAACAGGTTCTCAAAAGTAGGTCTTGTGTATGGGTATTCAATGAAGCTGAATACATCATCAACTTCCTTTGTAATCTTCTCATTTGCGGTAAATAAGGCAAAGTCAGTGTAAATCTTTGCTGTCTTCTCATTGAAGTTACCGGTACCCACATGAGCGTAGCGGACCACCTTGTCATCCTCATGACGGGTGATAAGACATAGCTTTGAGTGGATCTTAAGTGTTGGCAGACCAAAGAGAACCTTTACACCTGCCTGAGTCAGACGTGAAGCCCACTTAACGTTGTTAGCCTCATCGAATCTTGCAGTAAGCTCAACTACTACAGTTACGCTTTTACCGTTATTAGCTGCGTGAATTAGAGAGTTAATAACACGGCTGTTGCTTGCAACACGATAAATATTGATCTTGATTGATGAAACTTTAGGATCGTATGATGCGTAGCGTAAAAACTCTGTGAAGTAATCAAATGAGTAGTATGGATAGTAGAGTAATACATCCTTTTTGGAGATAGCTTCAAATGGAGTTTTTGCTGTTTCAAACTGTACAGATTTAATCTCGGATAAAGCATGGTTATCCATGTCATATGAACCAATACTTGGGAATGATAGGAAATCCTTGAAGTTGTGGTAACGGTTACCTGCCATCATAGAGTCGATAGCACTCATCTTCAGCTCTTTTGCCATGAAACGTACCATGTTTTCAGGCATCTGTGCATCATATGAGAAACGTACAGGCATAGCGTTTAGACGCTGTTTTAAAGCCTCTGACATATTCTCAAGAACTGATCTGTCGATGTTACCTAACAAATCATATTCAGCATCGCGGTTCATCTTGATGGAGTAGGCTTCAATTCTGTCGTAGCTGAACACGCTACGGAAGATCTGATCCATTCCCACTCTGATAACATCATCTAAGAACATGAAGGTAACCTTATTATCCTCAGATGGCATTCTGATAAAACGAGGAAGCTTATCTGTTGGGATCTCGATTAGTGCATGATGAACTTCATTCTTGTCGGCCAAATTAACTAAAAGATAGGTAAATTCATCTTTTAAGAATGAAACAAGATCTGTGTCTGCATCGATGATTACAGGATTGATGTGCTTGATTACATGATGCTTGAAATAGGTGGTAACCCACTCTTGCTGCTCTTTGGTGATTGAGTCCTGATCACGCATAAAGATGTTGTGGTCAGCAAGCTCTACTAGTAACTGTTTATAGATTCTGTTTAGGGTACGCTGATACTTGTTTGCTTCAGCCTGTACCGTTCTTAAAAGGTTAACAGCTTCTTCATTCTGGCCTTGAGCCTTATTGATGATAACCTGTCTTTTTAGTTCGGCAACTCTAACCTTAAAGAACTCATCAAGGTTGCTTGAGTAGATGCCTAGGAATCTGACACGCTCAATTAAAGGAACTGAAGGATCAGCCGCCTCCTGCAGAACTCTTGCATTGAATGAAAGCCAGGATAATTCTTTTGGAATGATATTGTTATCAGCTAGATCTACCATATGTGCCTCAGCAATTGCTTATATACTTATATCTATGATAAAGATGTTTTCTTATCTAATTATTATAAATTAATTGTGTAAATTTAACTTTTTGCGAATGTTAAATTTATGTAAAGTCTATTGTTAATATAAATTAACTTTGAAAAAGTGCACGCAAAATAAGTCAGTTTCTTGATAAAGTTAGCTCAAGAAGAGAGTTTTATCTGTTTTCCTGGGACAATTTATCAAAAACGTTCAAAAATACAGCATTATCGTTTAAATACTGCTCAGCAGAGGTATTGCCAAGCTTAGCTGCCTCTGTAAGAAGCTCTGCACCTGTTTTAAGGGTTTTCTCATTCTTAACAAAGATACTGCCAAGAATGTAATAGCCCTGAGAAAGTCCTGACATATTAAGTATACGAAGTTGCCAGTAGGAGGCTTCCTTTATATTGTCGTTCGCATAAAAATGCTGTGCGATTCTGGCTGCGACTCGTCCTCTGGTAATAAAATTGCCTCTGTATTCCATGTGGTTTGATGAAATTGCCTTTTGCAGGCAGTTATCATAGCCAATTGAGAGATCACGAGTCTGAAACTGATATAAAAGATTAGGATCAGTAAGCCGGTTCTGTTCAAACTCCAAAGAAGATTGTGTGCTCTCTTTAGGTCTGTCGTTTTTCCCAAGACTTGACTGATAAATCCTTACAATCTCATCTAGTGAATCAAAGTTACCTAAAATACATTCTTTTGTTTTTGATTGGAAAAGATTCTGCTGACTGTTTAATGCTGTGTCGGGGACAGATTCCTTTTCTGGAAGGGCAATTTTTTCTTCGGTTTCATCTTCAAAGGTACAGCCGCATATCAGGCATGATGATAAAAACAATGCAGTAATATGTGGCAGTACCTTTTTCATAAAACCGTTATTCCTCAGGAAGATTAAAATCTGAATCCTGTGAAGAAGGAGCTGAAATGGTACCAGCATCAAAGCTTGTTGGCTTTATGTAGTCACCTGACATATCAGCAAGGTTGTCGCCTGCAAATAAAAGAACCAGGTTTTTAATTTCAGGATCATTCCAGCCTTCACGGTTGAAGTGAACATAGTACCAGCGTGAATTGTCATAAGGATCGATAAGCATTGGAGTGCCAAGTACGAAACGTACCTGTTCTCTTGTCATGCCTCTGGTGAGCTTATTTACTAAATCCTGCTCTACATAGTTACCTTGAGTTAAAGGTGCTCTGTAGGCACATGATGTGGTAAGCAATGGTAGAGTTGATGCTAATAGTGCAATAGAAATTATTTTTTTAATTTGCATGATGTCTGATCCTTTGTTATTGAGCGATTGTAGCAAAAATTAGATAGTGCTTTTATAAAAAATCAATTTTTTTTTCTATTTTTTTGATTCATTACTTGAAATAAATTTATGGCATCCCCATATATGGATAAGCTGAATTTTTTTTGATTTATAACCTAAGAGATAAAAATGCAAACTGAAGAAACTCAAATGCAAGAGTCATTTTATAAAGCAAATGCTCAGAATGAAGATGTTACCAATGCAACTTCTCCTACGGAAACATTAAATCAGCCTGAGGCTGATGAGTGCGCTTGTGCAAATGATGAGGATCAACAAGAAGACATTGCTTTTGATGCAAAAGAAGTAATGGCAGAAAACGAGCAGCTAAAGGCTCAGTTAGAATCTGTTCAGGCACAGGCAAAAGAGGATAAGGAAAAATTAGTTCGTGCATTAGCTGAGTGTGAGAATCAAAAGAAACGCATTGAAGCTGATGTTGAGCGTGAAAGAAAGTTTGGTAACGAGAAGATTTTAAAGGCACTAATTCCAGTTGTTGATTCACTAGATTTAGCATTAAAGCACTCTGATCCAAACAACGAGGCAGCTAAGCCTACTATTGAAGGTGTTCAGAATACAGTAACACTTTTAGTAAAAGAGCTTGGTAATTTCGGTATACAGGGTATCGATCCTAAAGGAGAGCTTTTCGATCCTAACCTTCATCAGGCCATTTCAATGGTGCCATCTCCATTTGTTGAGGCTAACCACGTTATGGATGTTATGCAGAAAGGTTACGTTTTAAACGGCCGAGTAGTACGTCCTGCAATGGTTATCGTATCAAGCGGAGCACCAGCTCAAAGCACTGATACACAAGAAAATAAAGAAAATTCAATAAATATTGAAGCTTAGTCTTGAAAAATGAAAAGCTAAGCTCCATTTAGTAATACAGATAAGATTTAAAAAGTTGCAGCATTAAAAACTGCGATGAAAAGATTTTAAGAGGAACTTTAAAAATGGGCAAGATTATTGGTATTGACTTAGGTACTACAAACTCATGCGTTGCAGTATTAGATGGTGACAAGGTTCGTGTTCTAGAGAACTCAGAAGGTCGTCGTACAACTCCATCTATTGTTGCATACACAAAAGAGGGTGAGATTATTGTTGGTGATGCAGCAAAGCGTCAGGCAGTAACCAATCCAAAGAACACTTTATTTGCAATTAAGCGTTTAATCGGTCGTCGTTATGAGGACGCTGAGGTACAACGCGACGTTGGTATCATGCCATTTAAGATCACCAAGGCAGACAACGGTGATGCATGGGTTGAGGTTGATGACAAGAAGTTAGCACCTCCACAGATTTCAGCTGAAGTTTTAAAGAAGATGAAGAAGACTGCTGAAGATATCCTAGGTGAGGAAGTAACAGAAGCTGTTATTACCTGCCCTGCATACTTCAACGATTCACAGCGTCAGGCAACTAAAGATGCTGGCCGTATCGCAGGCTTAAACGTAAAACGTATCATCAACGAGCCTACTGCAGCTGCTATTGCTTACGGTGAGGACAAAGCTAAGGGCGAGCAGAAGATTGCTGTTTACGACTTGGGTGGTGGTACCTTCGATATTTCTATTATTGATATTGACGAGTTAGACGGTGAGAAGACCTTCGAAGTATTAGCAACCAACGGTGATACTCACTTAGGTGGTGAGGATTTCGATAACCGTATCGTTGACTACTTAATCGATGAGTTCAAGGCTGAGCAGGGTGTCGATTTACGTGCTGATTCATTAGCTCTACAGCGTTTAAAGGATGCTGCTGAAAAGGCTAAGATTGAGTTGTCATCATCACAGCAGACTGATGTAAACATTCCATACATCACAGCTGATGCAACAGGTCCTAAGCACTTAAATATCAAGATCACACGTTCTAAGTTAGAGTCATTAGTTGAAGATTTAGTAAACAAGAGCTTAGATCCAGTTAAGACCGCTTTATCAGATGCAGGTCTATCTCCATCAGAGGTTAACGATGTAATCCTAGTTGGCGGTCAGTCACGTATGCCAATGGTTCAGAAGTTAGTTGCAGATTTCTTCGGTAAAGAGCCACGTAAGGACGTAAACCTAGACGAGGCTGTTGCAATGGGTGCAGCTTTACAAGGTGGTGTTTTAACCGGTGAGAAGAAAGACGTTCTACTATTAGATGTTACCCCACTATCATTAGGTATTGAGACCTTAGGTGGTGTTATGACAACTCTAATCGAGAAGAACACTACTATTCCTACTAAGAAGTCACAGGTATTCTCAACTGCTGAAGATAACCAGCCTGCTGTAACCATCCATGTATTGCAGGGTGAGCGTAAGAGAGCAGCTGACAACAAGTCACTAGGTCAGTTCAACCTAGAGGGTATTGAGCCACAGCCACGCGGCATGGCACAGATTGAGGTTACCTTCGATATCGATGCTGATGGTCTAATCCACGTATCAGCAAAGGATAAGAAGACCGGTAAAGAGCAGAAGATCACTATTCAGGCTTCTTCAGGTCTATCTGATGATGATATCAAGCGTATGGTTCGCGAGGCTGAAGAGCACTCAGCTGAGGATAAGAAGTTTGAAGAGTTAGCAGCAGCACGTAACAGAGCTGATGCTACATCTCACCAGGTCAAGAAGCAGTTATCAGAGTTAGGTGACAAGGTATCTGACGATGATAAGGCTAAGGTAAACAAGGCTCTAGCTGATCTTGAACTTGCAGCACGTGGGGATGACAAAGATAAGATTGAGCAGGCTGAGAAGGCAGTATTAGAGGCAGCTTCTTCATTATTACAGGCTCAACAGGCTCAGGCTCAGGCACAGCAGGCTCAGAACGCACAGCAGTCACAGAGTTCATCAAAGAAAGATGACGATGTAGTTGACGCTGAGTTCGAAGAAGTTAAAGACGACAACAAGTAATCTTTAAAAAAAGATTAACTAACTTATAAGAAGGTGGGTGATTTATCACCTGCCTTTTGTCAGTTTAAAGAGGGTATTATGGCTTCTAAACGTGATTACTATGAAGTGCTAGGAATTGAAAAGGGCGCTGACGAGACAACTATCAAGCGTGCCTTCAAGCGCCTTGCAATTAAGTATCACCCAGACAGATGTAAAGATGCAGATGCTGGTGAGAAGTTTCGTGAAATAAATGAAGCCTACCAGGTTTTATCTGACCCACAAAAGCGTGCTGCTTATGACAAGTACGGCTTTGATGGTGTAGATGGCTCACAGGCTGGTGGCGGTAATCCATTTGGCGATGGCGCAGGTTTTGGTAATTTCTCTGATGCCTTTAGCGATATCTTTGGTGAGTTCTTCGGCGGTGGCGCAAGAAGCGCAAGACGTAAGTCTCAGGATGCTCCTGGTCGTGATATCCGCGTAAGAGTAACTTTAACTTTAGAAGAGGCTGTAAAAGGCTGCAAGAAGAAGTTCAACGTTAAGACCTTCGTAAAATGTAAGGACTGCTCTGGTACCGGTCTTGGTAAAGACGGTAAGAAGGAGACCTGTCCTCACTGTCATGGCTCAGGACAGGTATTCATCCGTCAGGGCATGATGCAGTTTGGTCAGACATGTCCTCGCTGTCAGGGGACAGGCTACGTGGTAACAGGTGGCTGTAAGAGCTGTTCTGGTACCGGTCGTGTACAGGATACTAAGGTGGTTTCAGTTGAGATCCCAGCTGGTGTTGATACTGGCGATAAGATCAGATTACAGGGCGAGGGCGAGGCTGGCTTAAACGGCGGTCGTTCTGGCGATATCTATGCAATCATTGAGGTTAAAGAGCACAACATCTTTACCCGTGATGGCAATGATCTGTACTGTGAAGTGCCAATCAGCTTCAGTGTCGCAGCTTTAGGCGGTAAGGTTGAGGTACCAACATTAGATGGTCCTGTAATGATTATCATAAGTCCTGAAACTCAGACCAACCGGATGATGCGTTTATCAGGTAAGGGGGTTAAGTCCTACGGCTCTTCATTCAAGGGTGACTTATACTGCAAGATTGTAGTTGAGACTCCTGTAAACCTGACCTCACATCAGAAGGATCTGCTAAAAGAGTTTGAAGCTTCTCTAAATGGTGAGGATGCCGATGCTCCAAAGGATAAAGAAGGTAAGGTAAAGGCTAATAAAAAGGCCACCGTATCCCACAAGCCAAAGGCTGAAGGCTTCATAAAAGGTGTTAAGAAGTTCTTTGAGGATTTATCCAGCTAAATGACGTGACTTAACTCAAATGACGGGGGTATTTACAGGTGATGTATATCTATAAATAGTTTATAATGTCTGTTTATTTTTTATAGATTTTTGTAGATCCTAAGTACTGGCAATATATTTGAATGCCCGCTCAATATGAGGTATAGTTTAAACATACTGGCGCCTAATTAATAGTTAGGCGTTATTTTTTATATTTTAAGAGGTTTTACAATGGATCAGACTCCAATGACTCCACGCGGCGAAGATTTACTTCGCAAAGAGCTTCAACGTTTAAAGACAGTTGAAAGACCTCGCATTGTAGCGGCCATTGCCGAAGCAAGAAGCCATGGCGACCTAAGCGAGAACGCCGAGTATGATGCTGCTAAAGAAGAGCAAGGCATGTGCGAGGCTAGAATTAAAGACATTGAAGGTAAACTGGCTACAGCTAACGTTATTGACGTAACCAAGCATAAGAGCCCATCTGGTAACCAAAAGGTTATCTTTGGTGCAACAGTTACTGTTTTAGATGTTGATACAGAAAAAGAAACCACCTATAAGATTGTAGGTGAGGATGAGGCTGATATTGACGCTAATTTAATCTCTTACAAGACTCCAATTGCAAAGGGCCTATTAGGCAAGCAGGAAGAGGACGAGATTGAGATTAAGATCCCTAAGGGAACTGTCTGCTACGAGGTAGTAAAGGTAGAATATATTTAGTAGAGAATACTGAATAAAAAAAGAACCTAGTTATGATATTGTATAAACAACGAATAACTAGGTTTTTTTTATAGGCTCTGTTTGTATCATCGGTTGGTATAGTTCTTTACATCAAATTTACGAGAAAAAAATAAAAACAAACAGACTGTATGACAATATTCACTAGTCTGTTTGGCTAATTTCCTAAAATTAACTAATTAAATTCTATCTCCGTAAGGTAAAGATTTTATGTGATCTTCCATGAACTGCCAATCTGGTGTTCCATCAACAGTTTGAGGGAGTTTTACAGAGATATTCATTGAATCTCCTACTCTAC
>JAAYPN010000033.1 GCA_012519775.1 Aeromonadales bacterium
CAAAGGCAATGCAGATTGGCGATGATGGCAAGCCTATTGGATCTGGTAGTAACAAAGCTACAACGGATGCAAATTCTGCAAAATAATCAAATTCATTTAAAGCAGGTTTTAAGCCTGCTTTTCTAATTATTTCGTTTGTAATTTCTTAAGAATGATAGTCTCCATGGCTTAATTATCTTTATAAGTCATTTCAGATGCAAATAAAAAGGCTCTATTAAAAATTTCGGGGTAAAGCATCTTTACCAGGAAATGCAGCTTTAATAAGTAAGGCGAAATAGTCAAAGTCTCTGCGACCGTAAGCCTTACGTTTGAGAACCTTAATCTTGTTGTTAATACCTTCAACGATTGAGGTTCCAATCTTAAATAGAGCTGAGTTAATAATTCCATCTTTGTATTTTCTATCCTGATCTTTGCAAACTTAATCACTTCTTCAACGCCAGAGGCAAGAGCAAGCTCTTTCCGTGGAGTTACCTAAACTAAAGCGTCCTACCGATTTTAAAATTGGATGCTGACTTATCTGCAGAATTATGGTCAGAGCTATTCATACAGTGAAGGAGGTCAGTCTATTTTTACTAAATACAAGCTGATTAAGGACAGTGTTGACTATGGTGCTTATTGATTTAACCTTACCGCCTTCAGCTAATCAGAGACTGATACCTTATGTAATCAATATGACACGCAGAATTATTGGTATTAAAGATTCATCTAAGTATCGCGAATGCATTGAGCTTGCAGGTATTTATGATGATGATTCGTTAATTGAGTTTTTGATCTGCAGAAGGTTACCGCCTGATATGCAGCTTGCAGGCATAAGAGTAGGTGTATGGACTGTTGATGAACACAATCCTTTGAAAGAGTGGAGTTTGGAAAATGCTGACTAAAGAAATTCTTGACGCACTGGATGATGATTATGATTTTGAGCGCCTGTTAGATTCTTATGGAGTATGGACAAGAATCAGCAGAGGCTGTCCATCAGCTGGTACTGTTCCTTAAGAGCATGGTTATGCTGCTATCACTGAGGAGAGTGCAGAGATCATAGCAGCAGTTACTTGTGAATTTAAAAAAGAACGTCCTGGGCTGTATAGATTCTTTCACTGGTATTACCACAAAGGTCAGGATGCGGGGGACATCAGGTCATTCTTTAAGGGTATATCCATCCAGCGTGCCAAACATCGCAGATTGAGCGTTTTGAAGCCCATCCGTGGAATGTTGTAAGGTGCATGACGATAGCGATGATCAATCAGAAGATTTTTGATTCAAGAGACTGGAGGAGAGACAAATTAAAACAAATGAGGGGTGAGTAAGTGAGAAGCTTTACATATCAAGGAGTTGAGTACAGGTCTCTTCAAGAATGTTGTTGCAAATTAAAAATCTCATATCATAAAGTAAGAAGACTGTGCAGGCATTATGTACGAGCTCATCACGATCCTGTTGTAGCTGTTCGCTGGTGCTTAGGAGTTGACAAATTATCACATCTTGAGCCTAGAACACCGCAGTACCCACAAGATCTTGTTAAGAGCTACGACAGACAGGAGAAATTCAAAGACAGAATTTATCAGAAGTTTATTGATAATTTCTGACTTGTCCTAAGCTATCCTAACTTATGTTTTCTTATCCGAATATATTGACATTTTTATTTTTTGCTGTAAGCTTTAAGTAAATAAAGTTTCAGACCTCGACATTAGTCCTCTCACTCTCAGAGAAGTGACGAAGTCGAGGTCTTATAGTATATGGAATATTGTTTTATGGACAAAATCAGAACAGCTATTCTTGTAGATGGTGGATTTTACAGAAAAAGAGCAAAATCTTTATGGGGAGAAAAGTCTGCAAAAGAAAGAGCTGATGAGATTGAATCTTATTGTCATAAACATGTAGGTAATTCATATCTGTATAGAGTCTTTTATTATGATTGTCCATGGCTTACAGATAATATTTTTAATCCTATTACAGGAAAGACTGTTAATTTCAGAAAGTCAGACGTATTTAAGTGGACGGAAGCTTTTTATGGTGAATTAAAGCATAGAAGAAAGTTTGCTTTACGTATGGGAAGGTTATCTGAAGCTCCTCAGTATGTTTTGAAAGAGGATGTTTTAAAGAAACTCTTTAGAGGAGATAAAAATTTTTCTGAGTTAACAGAAGACGATTTAAGACTAAATGCAAAACAGAAGGGTGTTGATATGCGTATTGGCATTGACATTACTTCCTTGGCTCTAAAAAAACAAGTTGATCAGATTATCCTTATTGCTGGTGATAGTGATTTTGTTCCTGCTGCAAAATTAGCAAGAAGAGAAGGCATTGATTTTGTTCTTGATCCTCTCTGGCATCCTGTCGCAGATGATTTATTTGAGCATATTGATGGATTACAATCATATAATAAGACATGTAAAACAAACAAAGAAGCAAAACAAGATGTTTCACAAGGTACTGTGACGGTATAAAATAAAGTGCAGGTGGCAAGACGCCCGAAAATCGACTAGCTACATAGATTTTTTAAATATGGCTGCCATCCTCATAACAGACAGCTATAATCCCTCTAAAATATCCCTTTATTCTTTAAAATTAAATAGATAAAAAGATCGTTTATTGATCGTTAACGGATCGTTTTTTAAGAATATACTATAAAACAATTAGAGTGAAAAAGTACGTATTGAACATCGGTGCTTTTCTCTTACCTCATAGATTATCCTAATTTGTCGACAATAAAGCTCTCAAGAAAATGAGTTTTTTTTTATTTCTTATGTATAAACATTTAACCCCAGAAGTCATTTATTTGATGATTGGTACAGCTTGCTCTTTTGTTATGGCATATCTACGCTCTACCAAGCGCAAATTCATGGCTAAGATTTGTGAATCACTGACATGCTCTATGCTCTCATCTGCACTTATCTTAATTTCAGAGTATTACTTTAAGTGGCCTCTGGAGTTAGGTGTCGCAATTGGTACATTCGTAGGCTTCTTGGGCAGTGACTATATCTCTTTAAAGATTAGACAGGTTATTAACTTGAAAGTTGAGGGTAAATCAGATGATGAAAGTAAGTAGTCATGGTATTGCTCTTATAATGAATTTTGAAGGTTTAAGGACTACAGCATATAAGCCACTTAAGAAAGAATCTGGCTGGACAATCGGCTACGGTCATCACGGCCCAGACGTAAAGCAGGACATGGTATGAACTGAGCAGTGGGTACATGAGCAGTTACTGCGAGACCTAAGACAGGTTGAGCATCAGCTGATTTCAGCCTTGAATGCCGATGAGATTGAGATAACACAGGGGCAGTTTGACACGCTGTGTTCTCTTATGTTTAATTTATCGGGTGGAATTTACAAGCTTGTAAGATTCAAGCTGTGGGCTAAGCTCAAAGCTGGCTATATTAAAGGCGCTGCACATGAGTTTCTTGACATCAACAAAGCCGGTGGCATAGAGGCCAAGGGCTTAACACTCCGCAGAAGAGCAGAAGCAAAATTATTTCTTTCTTAGTCTAATAGGTTCAATTCCTCAGACCGGTTCCAATCTGAAAAAATTTACTTATTCGTGAAGTTATTTTCTTCTAAAATGATAATATACACGCAATAACTTGTTGAGGTCTAACAATGTCATTTTCGTATCGAATAGGTAAGCCCTTTTGGAAATGGTTTGCAAAACGAGGAGTAACATTAAGATTAAGAGTCGGTGTAGGTTATGACGCCGAGGCTAAATGTTACTATGTGGCGTGGTCAGATCTCCCAGGAATAAATACTGATGCAGATACTCTTGAAGAATTAAAAAAGAATATTCAGGAATGTGTTGAGTTATTACTTGAAGATTACATATCAGACACTTCCAATGTTCATGCATCAATGAGAGTTCCGGTGTTGAATTAAATGGGAGAGCATGATTATTACAAGCGCCTTGTAGAGATTTTAAAGCAGAATGGATGATATTCTACAAGAACCGGAAAAGATTCGCATGAAAGATGGTTTAATCCTAAAAACAATGTTCCGTTTACAGTGCATAAATCCTGTAAATCAAGATTTTCAGCGCAGAAGGTCTTAAATGATG
>JAAYPN010000034.1 GCA_012519775.1 Aeromonadales bacterium
AATTATTCATAGTGAAAGGCTTGGGTGGTTACTTTGTCAATTTTAATTTTACTCAAACCTTTCACTACTTCAACATCTATTTGCTACAGTCTAGCAATACTAATCCCACAACTTTTTACCTTGATCCTTTTTTATAGTAATAATACTTATAAAACATCTAGTATTTATAATTTATAGATGTTCAATTTCTTTATATAGGTATTAACACGGTAAAAAAATGCGAAGTTAAATAACGGTAAATACCCTGATATTGTGCATTATTAGATGGATAATTTATTGGATATTTCTAAATTTAATCAAAATTGATTTAAATGAGTGCAGGTATGTATTTAATATATTAAATAAAAGTCAAAACGAAGGCAGATTTTAGTTGCAATGAACATATAAAATAGAAAGAAGATGGGAAACGATCCTAACTTTCATTAGGATCATTTTATGGAGTTAACGGTAGTATTTGTTAAAATCGCGAGCCTTCTTTTGAACAAAACAGCTAAAGAACATTAAGGCTGCAATCAGTGTAGAGATTATAAAAGTAACCAGGATCCAGAAAGGCATACTCTGACCTAAAAATTCCCAGTTAATTTTGGTTGTGCACAAGGATAGTGGTTTAAACATCCATGGTGCAATAGTATCAAGTGGCAGAAAATCAGGAAAACTTGCCTTTAATTTACAACTGCCAAAAAGAGCATCACCTGTATATGCTGTGTAATGTCTAAAGGCTGTATAAAGGCCTCCGATTGATAATGCTAAAAAAGAGGCTGAGCAGATAAATCTGAAAAGTCCAAAACCTGCAGTTAAAGCACCTATAAAACCTATAACTATAAAGCCTAAGAAGTAGGCTCTCTCGTATACACATTCAATGCATGGATTTAAATTTAGAGAATACTGGAAGTAAAGACCACAACTCTCTAAAAATACAGCTACAAGCAGTAATAGAAACCAGCAAAACCTTGATGAGGTAATTTTCTTAAACAGTTGTAACAAGATGAACTCCTAGAATTGCGAAGTTACAAAAACTTCGCTTATCATATCATTATATTTAGTGCTTTTATTAGAGCTAAGGCATATTTTAACTTATTGATATACAAAAGTTTGAAAAATTTCGGTGCAAAAAAATGCAGGCATAAAGCCTGCATTTTGAGAAAAGTTAATTCTAGCGCATCTGGCCTTGAATCAATTCAATTGAAGCGCCGTGTACTAAACCGTTTTCAATCATCTGACCTGTTAACTCTGGCATGATGAACCATGTTGCGAGTAGACCTACGATGGTTAAAACGATAGTGTATGGTAAAGCCATATACATCATCTTAAAGTAAGGTAGTCTGATTAGTGCAGCAATAGGTGAGGTTAGTAAGAATAAGAATGCTGCCTGACCGTTAGGGGTTGCAACTGATGGTAGGTTAGTGCCAGCGTTAATTGCAATTGCAAGCTGATTGAACTGCTCTGGAGTAATCATACCTGCTAGTAATGAATCACGCACCTGCTCGATGTAAATTGTAGCTACGAACACGTTATCAGATACTGATGAAATGATACCATTTGCCATGTAGATGATTGGTAGGTGATACTCATCAGGAGTTGAGAATACCCATGCAATGATTGGGTCAAATAACTTCTGAGTAGAAATTACGGTTACAACAGTAAAGAATACGCATAATAAAGCACAGAATGGCATTGATTCAGTGAATGATTTACCAACTGCATCTTCTGAGGTAACACCGCATAATGCTGTTGCAAGTACAATAACAGATAGGCCGATGATACCAACTGAAGCTAAGTGGAAGCCTAGTGCAACAACAAGCCATACTACGCAAAGGAACTGAACAATAAGATTAAGCTTATCACGTCTTGTTAAAGCTTTAGACTGCTCAGCATCTTTTTGTACGATGATCTGGTATACAGCATCAGGCATCTTGTGACCATAACCAAACAGCTTGAACTTTTCTATGAATACGCAGGTAATTAAACCACAAACCATTACAGGAATTGAGATTGGAGCCATACGTAAAGCGTAATCGATGAATTTCCAACCGCAAACATCACCAATGATTAGGTTCTGAGGCTCACCAACAATGGTGCACACACCACCTAGTGTTGTACCAATAGCTGAGTGCATTAAAAGGCTTCTTAAGAAAGCGCGGAACTCATCAAGATTCTTTTTGTGCTCTTCAGGTACAAGGTTATCGTTAGTGCTGATTAAAGCCATTGCATTATTATTGGTAATGATGTTCATGTATAGCTGATATAAGCCAACACCTGTAGAAATAATAATTGCAAGAACAGTCAGTGCGTCAACGAATGCTGATAGGATGCCTGACATAAGGCAGAACATGAATGCTAAAAGTACGCTTGATCTTACTTTTACAAGTAACTTTGTAAAGAAGAACAGTAAGAAATCACGAACGAAGTAAATACCTGCAACCATGAACATTAACAGCATAATAACTTCAAGATTCGCTTTAATCTCTTCAGTTACATGGTGCATATCAGTCATACCAATAATACAAGCTTCAATTACCAGTAAGCCACCAGCTTCTAGTGGATAGCAATCTAAAGCCATTGCTAGGGTGAAGATAAATTCAATAACTAGCAACCAACCAGCCGCGAACATTGAATAGTGGGCTACGATTGGATTGATAATCAAGAAAGCAATAATTACATTTTTATACCAGGCTGGTGCACTACCTAAGAAGTTTAGCATTCCAGCCTTAGCATAACTGATAGAGTTACTCATATTACCTCGGTGATGTTACTTTCGTACAGAATGAGTTTTGTGGTTTAAAAAAAACTATATCAAATACATTCTTTGATAAATGTAAAATGTTAGTAATTATAATCTCAAATTACAATTAATGCTATACATTTTACAACATCAAAGGATTATACAAAAATAAAAAAAATATATCTGGCTATAAATTTTCTGACTTAAGCTTAATTTTATTGCGTAATCCGACAGCTGTATATGTAAATAAGCCTAATGTATAAATTGCGATATGAAGCACATATAACCTTAAAAGCAGAAACGGTATATTTGGGTTGAAACTGTCGTTATTAAGTATATATGCCTCTAAATGCATCAGCTTGAATCTTGCAAAGTAGGTTTCAATAACCGCAAAGATAAATATCAGCGTAAATCCGTACAATGCTGTTAAATGTAGATTCATGGTGAATGCTTTTATAACAAGCTTATTTATATCATTTGCTTTTTGATTTTCTTCTTTAAGTTTAGATTGTAAAAATGTATATGCAAATACAAAAAACAAAAGCAAAATGACAACAAATCCTAGGAGCCCTAAAAGATAGTTTACCTGATGAGAGTAGGTAAGCTGCTCAGGTGTACCTATCTGAATTACCTTGTTTTTAGATGCCTTTTCTAAATATTCATGAAGATACAAAGACCACTTCTGAACAATAAAGTAGAGAGTGACTACAAGCGTAATTACATAGAAGAATTCAGTGTAAATTACAGTCTTTAGATTAAATCCCTTTAAAAAGCCAGGCTTAATTCCAATTATTCTATCATTCTGACGGGTGAACACCTGATAAAGATAGAAAGCTGATAAAGAAGGGATGAGTAAAGTTACAGGAACTAAAAGGAAGCATGCAATTGGCTGCAAAGCTCCCTTTAGTGCAGAAATAAAAATGCCGCCGGCATTAACTCTGTGCGGGCGGACATTTAATGATTCGTTATTCATCTGATTTTTAGAATGCTGATGAAACGATAATCAACATGATCTGTGGAGACAGAATTCTTAAGAACATAACAAATGGATATACGGTAGCGTAACCAATTGATGATGCCTCTGCATCCTTGTACATGTTGTTTGCGTAAGCTAGAGCTGGAGGATCAGTGCAGGCACCTGCTAATACACCAGATAGAACAAGGTAGTTCACCTTTAGTAGCTTGTAGCCTACAAAACCAACAATCACAAGTGGAATGAATGAGATTAGAGTTGCCCATGCCATCCAGTGTAAACCTAGACCGTGAGCTAATTCGTCCCAGAAGCCATTTGCACCAGCGTTGATACCAACGATAGTTAAGAATAGGGTAATGCCTAATTCCTTAAATGCTGATAGGGCGGCAGTAGGTAGTCTCCAATGCATCTTGTTAAAGGTTAGTGCACCACCAAAGCGTGCAAGTAAAATTGCAACAACTAGGGTGCCACCGATAACACCTAATTTCATAGGAGCAGGAACACCTGGTAGTGGAATAGGAATTGAACCTAGTAACATACCTAAGAACAGGCCAATGAAGATAGGCATCATAGCAACACGGTCTAGAGTTGCAGATGAGTTACCAACAACCTTACCTGCCTTCACGATGTTATCACGAGTACCAACAACGTTTAATTCATCACCTAAAGCAAGTTTCATATCTTTGTTAGGAATGAATTCAACACCTGAACGGAATACACGTGAAATTACAAGACCATACTGATTCTCTAAATCAAGTTCACCTAGTGTACGACCTATAACATTGTTATTGGTAATGATTAAGTGACGTACGAAAATGGTTGAACCGTAAGTATGGGTTGTTAGAACATCCTTAGTTTCAGTACCGATTGCCATTGAAGCTTTAGTAATGTACTTAGAGCCACCAACTAAGTGAAGTAGGTCGCCTTTAGCTAAAACAGTATCCTTTGAAGGAACTGAAAGCTCATTATCGCGCTTGATACGAGAGCAGATTACAGTACCGTTTGCAACACCAGGAATATCGTTAATGGTTTTGCCAACATACTCTGAATTCTCAACTTCAACATTTGAAACAATAAGACTATCAATACCTGCAGATTTGCTCTTTGCATAGTCAGAGCCAGCAGCTTCTACGCTTACCTTGAAGATACCGCGAATTAAAATCATGGTGATTAGAATAGCGCAAACACCGAATGGGTAAGCAACAGCGTAAGCCTTAGGTACTTTAGCTGCGTCAAAGCCTAATGCTAAAGCATCTTTACCAGTTGAATTGAAGGCTGCAGCAAGATCGTCGATCATGATGGTACCAGCAGATAATGCAGGGGTGTTGGTGATAGCACCAGCGTACATACCAACCATTGCATCAGGAGTTACGATACCGCAATAGAATAGGCATAGTGTAATTGCACAGCCTAAAACGATGATTGAAACTGCAAGAGAGATTAACTTCAGACCACTTCCTCTTAATGCTGCAAAGAAGTTTGGACCTACCTGAATACCGATGCCGTATACGAATAGCATCAGACCAAACTCCTGCAAGAAGTGAAGAATGCTAGCCTCTGAGGTTAGACCGCCGTTTTCTAAGTGTAATTCGAAACCAAAATAAGCGTTAGCAACGTGACCAACTAAAATTCCGGAGAATAATACACCGCCGATTCCAAGTCCAACGCCTTTGTACTTTAATTGTCCTAGGGCAATACCAAGCACAGCGCCAACTGAAATGTAAATAATTAACAGGGCAAGTGATGACATTTACTAAATTCCAAATGGATTAAATAAATAAAACAAAACCTAACATAGGAGGTTAGGTCAACTGTTCGCGTATTGTATCATAGATACAACTAAATATAATTAAACATTATCAATTGATAATAATATCAGTTGAAAAACAGTAAATTTTGTAAATTGAAATTCACCTGTTACTGTTTTTCATACAAGAAGAAAGATTAACTGTTAAGTTTATCTATTATTTCACTGATAATGTCTGTTGTGATGTAAACGCATTTTTCCTTTGGTGCCACATCAAAGATAGGATCATCAAAATTCTCATAACTCCAGTCATTTACCTCTTCAACTGCAGCATCCTGAGACATGAATTTTAAGCTTAAACATAAACCTGCAAATTCATTAAGGTCAATGATATCGGAGTTCTGTAAATGAATAGCTTCAATAAGTTTTATACAGTTTTCAGATAATTTAGAGTAAATGCTGTTGCTCTGTGGTTTTTGAGCTTCTGTTTCTGATTCTTTATCAGAAACTGAAACGTCTGTATTCTGTGTTTTACTATCTAAAGAGACCTCATCATCGAAAACTTCAATATTGCCTTCTTCCTCTCTAATCTTATTGATGAAGCTTTGAATTTCACTGCTTTCTTTGAGCTTTGACTCAATTAGTGATGTATTGAGCTTTCTTGCATCAAAGACAGTAGGCTTAAAGAAGCTGTGTTCTGAGTATTTAATTTCTGTATCCTCATTACCGTAGTTACGATATGAAGTGTTAACGACTGTCTTTTCAGAATGCTTTTTGTTCTCAATGGTGTCTTTTAGCTTTCTTGTATCAATATCATTTATATCGAGAGTTGTCTGTACCTTAACGGACTCTGTTTTAGCTGATTTATTAGCGTGCTTTGGTCCTAGAAGGTCAAATAAATGATTAAACTGAGATTGCAGATAGTTCTGTAATGGGGAGTTTTCCACCTCCTCAATAGCAAGCTGCTTTAAGTATTTAATGCATAACTTAAAGTTGTCGTTGTTTCTGTAACTTGCGTATAAGGACTCATAGAACCTGTCTGTAAAAGGTTTTGTGCCTTTTATCATTTCTTTTAAGGTAGAAAAGAATTTTAATGCATAAACGTTCTGCTCAGGACTTAATACCATTAGACGGGCAAGTCTTACATCGCTTGAACTTATTGGCACAATGTAATAAAAGATTATAAAAGCAAGCTGTGCAGCGCTTAGCTTAAAGCAGAAGTCTCTGTCTAATTGGTTTGGCTCTAAATGAGTGTTTATGATCTTATGGAATTTGTACTGCGATTTTGCATTCGATGGTAAAGATGAATCAATAGGAACTATCATCAGTCCTAATTTTGGCAGATAGTTTTCAATACATTCTCTTGCTGTATATGAAAACTCAACATCGATTACAGCGCATAAATCAATACTCTTTGAGTAGCAGAGGTTCTTAAGATTGCGCTTTATAATCTGTTCATCTACTTTAGACAGATTTGATGTTATAAGTTTTGCAAGATTTAATTTGTTGTTTAAGGTAAGACCCTTTAGGTATTTTACCTGAGAGTCGCTTTCTTCAATGGCAAAAGACAGCTCTTCAACATAAGCCTTGTTGCAGATAATCTTCTGATTTGTAAATGCTGATAAACAGTTTTCAGACAGAATTGGTAATACAAAGTTCTGAGCGTACTGATGATAGCTAAAATGGTGCAACTCCTGTATCTTTTTGCCTGTTATATCATCCTTAGACTTGGAAAGAGCGATGTTTTCCTGTAACTTGTCTGTGCAGTACTCTTTAACTTCAATTACATCTTTGACTTTGTTTTCAAAGTAGTCTTTTTTAGCATTGTAATCTTTGCTGTCTACAACTTTTATAAAAGATGAGATCCCATCTTTTTTAATCATTCCTTTAATGATGTTTGCCAAAAACTCAACCAGATAGCCAACATTGGAGCGGCTTTTGATTTTGGTGAGTACCTCATTTGGCAGTGAGGTCTTTAAACTGTTGAGAATGTAGATTTCAAATAATCTTGGAGCATAGGCGTAATACTCATCAATAGAGTTTTTAATTCCGCTGTTTAATAAGGATGCAACGCAAAGCATGCATACTTCTTCAAAATTATATAAACCTAAAACAGTGCTAGAACGCAGTTTGTTCTTTGAAAAATCTGTATTGAAAAGTTCAAACAGGGCAAAGTGCAGAGCATCAATAAAGAACAAATCGCTATCTTTATGGTTGCAAAGCTCCTTTGATAACACTCTCAATCCTTTATCTGTGTCTTCTTTATCAAATTCGATAAAGGCAGGTTTTATAATCAGCTGCATAAACAGGTTATAGAATAAAACCATGTTTGAGAGTTTTAAAACTGATTTGTACTCACCTGTATTTGCAAGGGAAGGCGTTGTATTTATCTTGCTTGTTAGAAATTGAGTAAATTCTTCAGGCAGTTTTAACTTACCAAGATTTGCTTCTTCAAATTTATCCACAAGAACTACATTTGGATAAATAGAAGAGATCTTAAATGAATCTGTTATATATAAGGAATTAAATGGACGGTTTGCAATAGAACTAAAGTCAATTTCCTTTAAATGCTCTTTATTTGGAAAAAGGATCTCATAGCTCTCATCAAAACCTTTACCTGCCTCAATAAGATAATTGTAAACAAGCCTGTTTTTAGAAATAGGATTATTCTGCAGATACTTTTTAGTATCAAGCGGTCTATTGGTGTAATGAGTGTGTACGAGCATTACACTGTTATTGGTGCTGTCTAAGAATTTAAAGTCAAGCGTTTTAATAATATTTTTTGGAGCTGTGCCGGTTGGATCAACGCTACGCTTTAATTCTGCATTTAACTGGCTTTGAGTTTTTGTAAGTGGTAATGGCTTACCTAACTTTTTAACTTCTTCTTCTAGTTGTTTATAGTAAGGATAGTCTTGAGCAAATGGACTTAGGTAGCTGCTGTGAATGGCTACATAAGCTAAATATCTTGTTACTCTATGCTGTTGTTCATCTTTTAATGGTTTAAAGCAGTATTTAGGATCTGAAAAACTGGCGTGACGGTTTCTCTGTTCTGATGCGTAGGTATAGCATGAACGCAGATATATAAGACCTTCTTTTGGAAGAACAAGCTCATTTATAATTTTGTTGACAGCCATACGCTGATGTGGATCAAGCTTAATAGGGCTTACCACAAACAGAGCCTCAAATACGCGTAAGAGAACATTGTAATTTGACAGCTTGTCATTCATCTTACTGATATGTACAGAGTCTTTTGGTGTAACGGCTCTTTTTTCCTGAATCAGACGTTTAACGTAAGCGCAGTCTTCATCATTAGTAAGGTTTGGATTTACTGTTACATAGATATTGTCATTAAATGACAAATCTACAGGAACAGAGCAAGGAATGAGCTTTAGATTTAATTTTTCAAGATAGGCATTGATACTGACGTAATTGTAGCTTGCGTTACTTTCAAAGGATTTTTTAGTGTAGTCTAGGGATAATTTCTTGCATAGTTCGTTTAGTGTCATCATGACATAACGATGTGACGCAGCTTCTTTATATAGTTCATTGATACTGTCCTGTAAAAAAGAACTTAAATCATTGATTGTACCAATATAGTATTGTGCGTCCTTTACTATAGCCATATCCAATCCTCACCTTAATCCTATAATATTAACGCTTATCCATAGGAAAAACTATATTTATGAAGTCTATTTTTAATTGTTTTAAAAGAAAAATCGCAAATCTTTACAATTTCTTTATTGAATTTTTA
>JAAYPN010000035.1 GCA_012519775.1 Aeromonadales bacterium
AATTATTCATAGTGAAAGGCTTGGGTGGTTACTTTGTCAATTTTAATTTTACTCAAACCTTTCACTACTTCAACATCTATTTGCTACAGTCTAGCAATACTAATCCCACAACTTTTTACCTTGATCCGAATTTATAATCAACGGGAGCTCCCGTGGATCAGAAAATTAAATCAGAATACCTTTGGTATGATCAATTTCGTGCTGAATGATTTGAGCGGTATAACCTTTAAATACCATAGTATGAGATGAGAAGTCCTTCATCTGGAAACGTACTTTAATGGTTTTATATCTTGTAGCTTCTCTTTTACCGTCTAAAGACATGCAGCCTTCCATTACCTTGTACTCTTTATTGGTTTTGATAATTTCAGGATTGAACATTACCCAGAAGTAGCCTTCGTTATTAAAGGCAATGATACTTTTGTTAACACCAATCATGTTTGCAGCTAAGCCCACACACTCGTGCTGGTGAGCTTTTAGAGTATCGATTAAATCATCGCCTACAGATACATCCTCAGGTGTTGCAGGTTCAGCCACCTGAGCTAAAAAGGCCTCGTCTTTAATAATTTCTTTAATCATAAGTCCTCAATTATTTCTTTTTATTCAGAGCACGCAATGAACGCGCATTGAAGATTACATTTTCCATAGACTCTAGCATCTGATGAGCAGACTCTGGCAGTCCCTGATAGATAAGACTGAATAGTACAGCTCCTGCTAAAAGGAATAAACTCAAAAGCTTTAGAATACCTGCATGGTGAAGAGTGTTATCAAAGAAGTAGATACCAATCATTAAAAATGCCACGTTAGCAAGCAGAATCAGGGTAAGACCTAATTCTCTGCCTTTTGCAGGTAAAAGCTCTGGCACTACAGCAAACAAAAATGTGTTTGCAAAGATTACAGAGCAGAATACGAACAGCAAAATTGAGATGGCAACAACTACCGGTCCAAATCCAGGAAGCAGTGTTAAATTCAGCAGATACATTATAAGAATTGAAATAACATTAAGAATACTAGTAACTGTAAGCAGCTTTTTTCTTCCTACCTTATCAATCAGGAAGAACACTAACAGATTAGCGATAAATGCAACTAAAAGAGCAATTCTTAAAATATCAAAATCAACCTCATTTACGCCATAGTAAATCTTTTTGCCAACAGCTGCATCAAAGGTTCTGATAAGCTCCATTGATTCATATGGCAGAATTGACATACCAGCAAGGTGAGCTGATATCACCACAAAAAGCATGAACCAGAGTAATGATCTGTAAACTGAGTTTCTAAAGAAAAGACTTAAACCACGCTCTTCGCCTAAAACAGATTCATTGATAGCGGCAAGCTCTTTTGCTGCCTCTGCTGTATTTAATCTTAATCTTATAAGAACATTAAGTGCCTTATCTGATGCATCGGTAAGAGCTAGCCAGCGAGGGCTTTCAGGAAGGATTAGGTAGGCTACCACAAGCAGGATTAAAACCATACCGGTCATTATACTTACAAGTACAATTCCGTTTGTAGGAATAACATCCTTTAAAAAGATAGCGATAATAACGCCTAAGGTTAAAAAGCTTCCGAGTAAAGAGCAGCACTGGCCTCTGTGAGCTGCAGGTGCAATTTCAGTTATATAGCACAATGCAGTTAAAAGATATGTACCAAAACATACACCCACAGCAAACTCAGCAATGAAAAGCGTACTGAATGTTGGAGCTAGAATCGATGTTGAAAGACCTAATACACCTACACCGAAACTGCCTAAAATTGTAAGCACACGACCTGTTTCGCAAGCTAATCTTCCGCCTAAAAAAACGCCTACAAACATACCTAATAAAAAGGTGCTGAAGATACTGTCAAAGTTGTAGATTTCAAGCATGAACACGTTGATTAAACGCACTTTAATAGACACTAAAGAGCCTAGATTAAATCCGAAAATGCTCGACATAATGGCTACAAGTCCAATATACAGATAGACACCGTGGATTTTATGGAAAGGTTTGCTGTTTTTACTCATTGTGCACAAATGCTTTATGTGAATGCTTAATAAAATTATTGTAATTTGTTTTACCAGAAAACGCGATATTTTTCACAATATTTTTTTCTTTTCAAATTAAATTAAGTAGTCTTCAAAACAGCCTTTCAATCTTATTGTCACAATTGTGTCTGATTCCTTGTAATAAAGCACATAGAGCCTTAAAATATACGCATTACGTTAAAATTAGGAGTATTAACTTGTTTGCTCAAACCTGTATAAGTGCTGGTGCAAGAGTATTAAAGGAAGAAGCTAAAGCTCTTCTTGATCTGGTACCAACCATTGATGATAATTTTGTAAAAGCTTGCAAAATTATGTTAGACACCAAAGGCAAGGTTATTTTAACCGGTGTAGGTAAATCAGGACACGTAGCCACAAAGATTGCATCTACCCTTGCAAGTACAGGCACTCAGTCATTCTTCGTGCAGGCAGGTGAAGCTGCTCACGGCGATTTAGGTATGATTGGTAAGGAAGACAGTGTCATTGCCATTTCCAATTCAGGTGAAGGCTCAGAGCTTAAGATCCTAATTCCGATTTTAAAGAGACGTCAGATCCCTCTAATTGCTATTACAGGTAATATCGACTCATCACTTGGCAAGGCAGCAAATGTTACCTTATCAGCTCATGTAGGACGTGAGGCCTGTCCACTGAATCTTGCTCCAACATCAAGTTCAACTGCCGAACTTGCAATCGGTGATGCCCTTGCTGTAGCTTTAATTGAAGCTCGTGGCTTTACCGAGAAGGATTTTGCTCTAAGTCATCCAGGTGGAGCTTTAGGTCGCAGACTTTTAGTTCACTGCCAGGACATCATGCACAGAGGTTCTGAGATCCCTGTTGTTAAAGATGATGTATCTTTAAAAGATGCCTTATTTGAGATGACTAAGAAGACTTTAGGCTTTATCTGCATCGTTAATGAAGATCATACCTTAGTTGGTGTTTACACCGATGGTGATTTAAGACGTTCTTTAGAAAAAGGCGCTACGATTCAGACTCCAATCAGGGAGCTGATGAGCACCACTGTTCGCGGTATCGTAAAACAGGATACTCTAGCTGCCGATGCCTTAGCTTTAATGCACAATTTTAAGATTAACTCATTAGTTGTAACTGATGATAACAACCGCCCTATCGGTGCATTCAATCTTCACGATTTAATGCGCGCAGGCATTATTTAATCAAGGATTTTAAATATGAGCCACGATTTATCATCTCTGACTAAAGCAAAAGTTACCGTTGTAGGCGATGTTATGCTAGACAGTTACTGGGTAGGTCCTAGTAACCGTATCTCACCTGAGGCACCTGTTCCTGTTGTTAAGATTAACACTAAAGAGAACCGCGCAGGCGGTGCAGCAAACGTTGCTATCAACATTACAAGCCTTGGTGCAAAATGTAATCTTATCGGTATTGTAGGTGAGGATAAAAACGCAGAGATCTTAGAAAAACTTGTAAGACAGTGTGATATAACTCCTAGCTTCGTAATCTCAAAAGAACAGCCTACCATTACCAAGCTTAGAATTCTAAGCCGCAATCAGCAGCTGCTCCGTCTTGATTTTGAAGAGGATTTATTAACTGCTGATGATAAGGATTTACTAGAAACTTTTAACAGATCAATTGATGAATCAAAGGTTGTTATTTTCTCAGACTACGGCAAAGGTACTCTTCACAGCGTTAAAAAGATGATTGAGCTTTGCAATGAGAAAGGTGTCTACTCTTTAGTTGATCCTAAAGGTACAGATTTTTCTAAGTATGAGGGAGCTACCCTGCTTACCCCTAACATGTCCGAATTTGAGGCTGTTGTAGGTAAGGTAAAAGATAATGCCGATCTTGAGGCAAAAGCGCTGTCTTTAATTGAGAAATTCAAGCTAAAGATGCTTCTTGTTACCCGTTCTGAGGATGGTATGTCTCTTGTAAGATCGGGTATGGAAACAGTTCATCTTCCAACCTACGCACGTGAAGTTTACGATGTGACAGGTGCAGGTGATACTGTAATCGGTACTTTAGGTACCTGCCTTGCAGCAGGACACGATATTGTAACTGCCTGTGAGTACGCAAACAGCGCTGCTAGTATTGTTGTAGGTAAGATTGGTACATCAACAGCATCCCCTGAAGAGCTTATGAACGCCTTAGGTCTTAAAGACTGCAACTCAACATCAAGCATCCTCTCTGAAGAGGAATTATGCAGAGTTGTTAAACAGCTTCAGTGTCAGGGCCAAAAGATTGTAATGACCAACGGCTGCTTTGATATTATTCACCCAGGTCATGTAACCTATCTTGAGCAGGCAAGAGCTTTAGGTAACAAACTTGTTGTTGCTGTAAACTCTGATGATTCTGTACAGAGATTAAAAGGTCCTACAAGACCTATCGTTAAGCTTGAAGACAGAATGAAGGTTCTTGCAGGTTTAAGCTGTGTGGATTATGTAGTTCCATTTAGCGAGGATACCCCAGAGCGTTTAATCACTAACGTTCTGCCTGATATTCTAGTTAAAGGCGGTGATTACACTGTTGAGCAGATTGCAGGTCACAAGCAGGTTCTTAAAAACGGTGGTCAGGTAATTATCATTCCATTTGTTGATGGTTGCTCTACTACAAACATCGTTAAAAAGATTCAGTCAACAAAATAATCCTTTCAATATATATACTTTTTATAAAATTAGTGTATGCTAATTAGCATATGCTAATTCATATTATTAGCCATATGTTTTCTTTTAACCTGAAGATAATACTATGGAAAACCAGTCAATTACTATCAATCCGGGCATCACTAAAATCGAACCTTTTATTGCCAATACTCTTATTGAATCCAATCAGTGTCTTTTAATTGATGTACGAGAGAAAGATGAATATGAGCAAGGATATGTTCCACCTGCTATAAACCTTTCAGTAAGTAGTTTTGATAGTGAGCATCTTAATAAGGTGGCACCTGATAAGGCAAAACCTGTAATACTCTACTGCAGAAGCGGCAGACGCTCAGCTGAGGCTGCTCTAAAGATGAAAGCATTAGGATACTACTACATCCTTGATATGGGGGGGATCTTATCCTGGCCTTATATCATCGTAAGACCTTAACATATTATCTCCTTTCCTTAAAACTAAAAGCCTTTGCCATTGAAGCAAGTGTAATTCTTCCTTCAATCACCTGTAATTTCATCAGAATTGATGAACCATTGCATGCTTATGTTCACTTTAATCAGACTACCAACTCTCTTCGCTTTTGAAGTTTTAGATGGTCAATTTCATTTGTGCAGACGAAAAAAAACCTAGATCCGAAGATCTAGGTTTCTTATCAATTATGCGTTACGAATTACTTAACGTCCTGGCTCTTTAAGTTCCAGATGTCACGTGCGTAATCGTGCATTGATCTATCAGATGAGAAGATACCCATGGTAGCTGAATTTAACATTGCAGCCTTTGCCCAGCGGCTCTTATCCTTGAACATCTCCTGAGCACGCTCGTGAGCCTGCTTGTAAGATGCGAAGTCAGCTAGAACTAAGAATGGATCACCACCGTTTAGTAATGAGTTCTTAATTGAAGATAAAGCACCTGGCTGACCTGGTGTGAAGTAATCAGTATCTAACCAGTCAATTACTGACTTCAAGTCGTGGTCTGCATTGTAGTAGTCCCATGAATTGTAACCAGAAGCCTTTAAGCTCTGAACTTCTTCTACAGATAAACCGAAGATGATGTTGTTCTCGATACCAGCCTTCTCAACGATTTCGATGTTCGCGCCGTCCATAGTACCTAAGGTTAAAGCACCGTTCATTGCAAACTTCATGTTAGAAGTACCTGAAGCCTCATAACCAGCTGTTGAAATCTGCTCAGAGATATCAGCTGCAGGAATGATCTTCTCAGCTAGAGATACACGGTAGTTAGGTAAGAATACAACCTTTAACTTACCCTTGATGCGTAAGTCGTTGTTGATCTTCTCGCCAACTGCATTGATAGCGTAAATGATGTCTTTAGCTAAAGTATATGCAGGAGCTGCCTTAGCACCGAAGATGAATACCTGAGGTACTACATCTCTATCTGGGTTCTCTAATAGGCTCTTGTATAGAGATAAGATGTATAGAAGATTTAAATGCTGTCTCTTGTACTCGTGAAGACGCTTTACCTGTACGTCGAACATTGCATTTGGATCAACTTCTACGCCAACTAATTCCTTGATGGTCTTAGCTAGAACAACCTTGTTATCATGCTTAATCTGCATGAAGCGTTCCTGGTAGTCCTTCTTATCAGCAAAGTCTTTTAGCTTCTCGCATAGATCTAGGTCTAAAGGCCAATCCTTGCCTGAAACCTCATTGTATAGATCTGCTAAGCCCTTGTTACATGCTAATAACCAGCGGCGTGGAGTTACACCGTTTGTTACGTTGCAGAACTTGTTAGGCCATAACTCTGCATACTCTGGGAATAAGTCTGACTTAACTAGCTTAGAGTGGATCTTAGCTACGCCGTTAACTCTGCCTGAAGTGATAACGCAAAGGTTTGCCATGCGAACCATACGGCACTGGCCTTCTTCGATGATTGAAAGCTTTTCTTTAATCTCGTTGTTGCCTGGCCACTTCTTCTCAACAACGTCGTTTAAGAAGTGATAGTTGATCTCGTAGATGATCTCTAAGTGACGTGGTAATAACTTCTCAAAGAGGTATACAGGCCACTTCTCTAATGCTTCTGGTAATAGAGTGTGGTTGGTGTAGTTGAAGCTCTTTGAGGTGATATCCCAAGCTGCGTCAAATGATAAGCCTTCCTCATCGATAAGTAATCTCATTAACTCTGGGATTGCGATGGTTGGGTGGGTATCATTTAACTGAATTGCAATCTTGTTTGCAAAATCAGAGAAATCGTGGTGATGAGTTCTGTTGTAACGACGTAAAATATCGCGTAATGAACATGCACAGAAGAAGTACTGCTGTGTTAAACGTAACTCTTTACCAGCTTCTGTTGAATCGTTAGGGTATAGAACCTTTGATACAGTCTCTGCAAGTGACTTTTCAGCCTGTGCATCAACGTAACCGCCAGCATTGAATACGTCCCAGTTGAACTGCTCAGTTGAACGTGATTCCCATAGACGTAGAATTGCAACTGATGAACCGCGGTAACCAACTACTGGAATATCCCAAGGCACACCTTTAATGATGCTTGAAGGATGCCATACTGAAGTTACTGAACCATCTGGACCAGTCTGCTTCTCGATGTAACCACCTAGTGGTACGTTCTGTACTGACTCTGGACGGCATACTTCCCATGGGCAGCCGTACTCACGCCATGAATCTGGACGCTCAACCTGCTTGCCGCCACGGACTTCCTGACGGAATAAACCGTTCTCATAGTGAAGACCATAGCCTACACATGGGTACTTGCAAGTTGCAAGAGAATCCATGAAGCAAGCTGCTAGACGACCTAGACCGCCGTTACCTAGAGCCATATCTGGCTCTTCTTCACAAACTTCGTTGATATCTAGACCAAGCTCTTTTAATGCATCACGTGCAATATCGAACTTCTCTAGGTTGGTTAGATTGTTAACAGTCAATCTACCCATTAAAAATTCTGCTGATAAATAGTGAACTGCACGTGTGTCGTTCTTAGCGTGAGTTTCCTGGGTGTCAGTTAGACGACCGAAGATTTCCTCGTTGCAAGAAGCAACAACTGCCTGCCACCAAGCTAGCTTGCTAGCCTTTTCTGGAGAGGTACCAATAGTGGTACGTAGGTGATTTAAAACTGCCCCCTTGAAAGCTTCAACCTTTGAAGCGTAATCTGAAGTTGCAGGTACATTACTATTGCAAGCCTTTGCAACAGTTTTCTTTTGGGTATTTTTAACTACCATAAAATTATTTCCTCATTAACTCCCAACAATTCAATTCTAGCAAATTAAAAAAAAGTGATCATGCTCTATTTTTTACACAATATTAAACCAAAATTGCAGAAATTAAAAACGAAGTTCCTCTGGAATGGGTAAATTTTTGTCGAGTTCCTTTGGTTTTTGAGCTGATTTGCCTTCTTTATATGCTTTCATACCCATTACCCATGCAAGAAGCTGTGCTACAGCTTTAAAAAGACCACGTGGAATTTCTGTATCTAACTCTGTAGTATAGTATAAAGAACGTGATAGTGGAGGGATAGGAATTACCGGAACATTAGATTCACGGGCAATTTCCTTGATTTTTTCTGCAATCTCATCAATACCCTTAGCAACCACAATAGGTGCTGTAGAGCCATCTACATCATAAGATAAGGCTACAGCATAGTGAGTTGGGTTTGTTACCACAACATCAGCCTCAGGAACTTTCTGCATCATACGTCTTGCAGCCATCTGGTACTGCATCTGCTTAATCTTACCTTTAATCTGAGGGTTACCTTCAGAGTCCTTATACTCATCTTTCACTTCCTGCTTTGACATGCGAAGCTGGCGAATATAGTGCCATTTCTGATAAGGAACGTCTAAAAGTACAATAGGAAGCATTGCACAGACAATAATCAGCATTAGGTGGAATAAAAGATATATACCGCGTCTGATGGCTGCATGCGAGTCGAGAAATGATAATGCCATAAGCTCAGAGAACTTACCGCTTAGTGCAAAATAACAGAAGGTTCCAATAAATGAAACCTTTAATATACCTTTTATAAGCTCAATGATTGAGTTTATAGAAAAGATCCTGCCAAGACCTGTTACCGGATTTAATTTATTGAATTTTGGCTTCAATGCTTCCTGAGAGAAGTTATAACCGCCAATAAAAATCGCCCCGATAATTGCGCAGACAAATACGATTGATGAAATACCTATTAAAGGTATGGCAATACATTTGATGTTTTCAATGAAGATTCGACGGAATTCGTCGGTTGAAAAGGTCTGCTCTCTTGTTAAGGTAAAGCTGTTAAACATTACCTGCTGCATGCCACGACCTAAAAAGCCTGAAAAGATCCAGATAGCTAAAACACCTGCAAACAACACAAAAAAAGTGCCCGCTTCCTTTGAACGAGGAACCTGACCTTTTTTTCTGGCATCATCTAATTTTTTGCCAGTCGGTTGTTCTGTTTTGTCGTCGCTATCTGCCATCTGTTCTCACTTTTTATTCTAGAACTTCAGCCTTATCGCCGTTGTTTTCAAGCCACTGACGTCTGTCAGCTGCTCTCTTTTTAGATAAAAGCATATCCATTAAGGCAAAGGTGTTTTCATTTGCCTCTGTATCAAGTGTAAGCTGCATCAGTCTTCTAGACTGAGGAGCAAGAGTAGTCTCTCTTAACTGAGATGGATTCATCTCACCAAGACCTTTAAAGCGCTGGATCTTGATGTTTTCTTTTTTGACACCTTTTCTTAGAAGCTGCTTCTGCTTAATTTCAAGCTCGTCATCATCTAAGGCATATTCTTTAATCTTGCCAGAATCAATTCTGTACAGTGGAGGACATGCCACATAGATATGACCTTCACGAACAAGTCTTGTAAAGTGCTTTACGAATAATGCGCATAAAAGAGTACCGATGTGTAAACCGTCTGAATCAGCATCGGCTAAAATACAGATCTTGTTGTAACGAAGACCATCTAGGGTATCGCTGTCAGGCTCTACGCCAATGGTAATAGAGATTGCTCTGATTTCCTCTGATCCTAGAGCTTCTGATGCAGATACTTCCCAGGTATTTAAAATCTTACCGCGAAGAGGCAGAATTGCCTGATAACTTGACTCACGTGCCTGACGGGCAGAGCCTCCTGCTGAATCACCCTCTACAATAAAGAGCTCACTTCTGCTTGAGTCAGTTGATGTACAGTCTACAAGTTTTCCTGGAAGCGCAGGTCCACGAGAGACCTTTTTACGCTCTACAACCTTTGCTGAGGCTTCTCTGCTCTTTGCAGATTCAATAATAAGATTGGCAATTACAGTTGCCTTATCAACATTAGAGTTTAGCCATAATGAGAATCTGTCTGAAATGATACCCTCGACAATTGAAGCAATATGTCTTGAAGACAGCTTCTCTTTAGTCTGACCAGCAAACTGAGGGTCGCCCATTTTAAGTGACAGAACAAAAGAGCAACGTGACCAGACATCATCTGCTGTAAGCTTAAGGTTACGTGGCAGAAGATTATGTAAATCGCAGAACTCTCTTATTGCATTGGTAAGACCTGATCTGAAACCATTTACGTGTGTACCGCCATCTACAGTTGGAATAAGGTTTACAAATGACTCACCTGTAGTGGTGCTGCCAGAGCCTTCCATTTCCCATGCAACAGCCCATTCAAGCTCTTCATCTTCGGTTTTTACAAGACCGAAGAATGGAGGGTTAGGTTCAATGGTTCTGCCAGACACACTAGCTGTCAGATAATTCTGCAGATTACCGCTGTATGACCAGGTGTCATTGGTGTTATGGATTCTGTCCTCAAATGTAATGGTAAGACCCTGACATAAAACAGCCTTTGCCTTTAAAAGGTGTTTTAAAAGAGCAACATCAAATTTCGGATCATCAAAATAAGGCTCATCTGGCCAGAAATGTACGCATGTACCGGTGTTTTTTTTGGCACAGGTATCGACCTTTGTTAAATCCTGAGTCTTCTGTCCCTGTTCATAGGTAAGCTCATAAACACAGCCTTCTCTTTTGATTCTTGCTATAAGCTTTTTTGATAGAGCGTTTACTACAGAAACACCTACACCGTGCAGACCGCCTGAGAATTTATAGTTGTCAGAATTAAACTTACCGCCGGCATGAAGCTTGGTCAGGATAAGTTCAATTGCAGGGATCTTTTCCACTGGATGAAGATCAACTGGCATACCACGACCATTATCAGTTACAGATAATGAGTTGTCTTCATAGAGTACAACGTTAATTAGGTTTGCAAAACCTGCTACTGCCTCATCAACACTGTTATCAATGACCTCCATACCCAAATGATTTGGATTCTGGGTATCAGTGTACATTCCAGGTCTGCGTCTTACAGGCTCAAGACCTTTTAAGACTTCAATTGAGGCACCATTGTAGTTATTTGTATTATCAGTCATAGTGATTTTTTAATTGTTATAGTATCGTTTTTTAATTCCTGATTATCTTAACATAATGCACAAAATTAAGAATAAAATACGCTTCCTTTTGTGAAATTATGTACTAATTTTCTTAGATTAATGTTTATAATTTATAGTACAGATCCATAAGGATTATTCAGTTTGTGGATGATTTTATGTTAAAAATGAAATTAGCAGTCTCATGCCTTTTATGCTCTGGGCTGTTGCTAGGATGTACATCATCAAATTCGCCCCTTACCGTTTTAAACACAATTAAATGGCAGGGCAGCGTTTATGTCGGTTTTGACTATTATGATGAAGGCAAACCTTTTGTTGATGACAATACCTATGTTAAATGGTTCCCTGACGGATATTTCAAGGCAAAACAGGCCTGTGCCGACATGTACTTTTCTGATGTGATTGAAGGTGACAAGGTTTCAACTCTTGAAGGTGAGCTTGATGATAATGGCAGGCTTATAAATGGCCAGGTGTTTCGTCGCTACCAGTGTATCCTGCCACACGGTCAGTTTTAGATTTTAAAAGTCACTTTTGCGCGTAGGCCGTGAGGCTTTCTGTTTTCAAGCGAAATTGTGGCTTTTAGCTCTTCACAGGCTGACTTAACAATTGATAAACCAAGTCCTGTGCCCTCAATTTTTGCAGTATCCCCACCTACTCTATAGAAAACGTTGAACACTTTATTCAGATCATCTGTACTGATGCCAGGACCTGTATCATCAATGATTAAAGTAATGCTGTGCTCTTCTTTAACCACAGACATATCGCACTGACCGTGCTCATTGGTGTATTTAAGAGCATTGCTTACAAGATTTGAAATAACTGTTTTAACTAACGCTCTGTCAGAACGGAGATTTTCTCTGCACTCACCTACAAGACCCAAATCAATGTCCTTTTTATCAGCTAAAGAGCCTAATTCATCGATTACCTCAACATATAAATCCTTAATATCAAATGTTGAGAGCACAAGCTCTTTACCGCATTGTGAGCGGGCGTATGCAAGCAAGTCATTTGTCAGTTTTCTCTGACGGGAGATGGCAATCTTAAGCTGTGAGAGTTTTTCTGATTCACTCTCTGGCATTAAATCCTCTTTTAAGGCCTGTGCCTGAAGAGAGATAGCTGTAAGCGGAGTTCGAAGCTCGTGCGCTGCATCTGCTATAAAACGTCTTTCATTATCTAGAGCCTGTGAGGTTTTATTAAATAAGGAGTTGATTGATTCAATAAAGACATCAAGCTCTGATGGTAATTTTGCAGCCTCAACAGGAGTAAGATCACTTTCTTTTCGTAAATCAAGCTCTCTTGCCAGACGCTTTACCGGAATAAAGATAAGATTTACAAAAATGATTATTGATGGAATATAAATGGCAATCAGAATTAAAAACTCTATGAATGAGGTAATTAAAGATTTACGCACATAGTCTGCCATTAGAGAAAAAGGTCTTGCAACAACAAAACGAACGCCCATTTTATTAGTTGCAACATACGCACGTACGCGCCTATCATGAATTAAAACAGAATATAAACCGTCATCAATTCCAATAGGGAAATAGAATGGCTCCCCCGGCTGCGAATATAAAGGCGCAATAATGATTTCCTGATGCTTATCAAAGAGATCATTTAACGATGGAATCGGTAAAAATGAATCTGAAAAGGCATGATTCTGCACGATGAGATTTCCGTGAATATCTCGGAAAATTCTTCTTTTAATTGCAGGGCCTTTCCATGATTTAGGCAGAATAACATCATAGTTGATGATTACGTTTGCAATCTGCGCAAGCTCCTCATCAACAAAGATACTCATTTCGTTCATGGCATTGTTATAGTTTCTGTAACAGCTAAAAGCTGTATAGACGACGCCAATAACCGCCATGACAACGCATAGTTTGAAGCGTAAAGAACGGATTAACTTTCCTTTATTACCTTCCAACCTACACCTCTGACATTTTTAATGTTACCTGAACCTATTTTCTTTCTTAAATTATGAATGATAAATTCAATGGCATTTGATTCAACTTCCTCACCAAAAGCATAGATTTTATCTTCTAAAGTTTCACGGGACAAAACAGCTCCAGGACGTCTTAACAGAGCCTCTAAAAGTGCATACTCGCGTGCTGTCAGAAGCTGAATCTGAGATTTACCCTCTTCATCCTTTACTTTAACCTCATGAGTTAACGGATCTAAGGTTAAGGTTCCGTTAGATAAGGTCACAACATCTGAATTTGCAACAGAGCGTCTTGTTACGGCACGAATACGGGCTAAAAGCTCAGTCAGATCAAATGGCTTTACCACATAATCGTCAGCACCAATATCAAGTCCCTGAACTCTGTCATCAATACCGTCACGGGCGGTGATAATAATTATAGGTACCTTAATACCGTCGGCTCGCCAGTTTTTCAGAAGTTTTACTCCATCCATACCTGGCAGACCAAGATCTAAAAGGACACAATCATAGCTTATATCCTTTGGAGCATATAAAGCCTGATTGCCATCGGCTATACAATCTACGGCATAAGCATTTGACTTAAGACCGCTTTCAATGGCGTTTGAAATTAAAGTGTCATCTTCTACAAGAAGTATTCGCATAGTCTTTCCTTTTTTTATTATTCTATTCTGACAGAAAACTCTTAGCTAAAAATTTGATAACCGCTTATATATCTGTAGATGTTTTCTTTTCTGATGTAACTCTTTTCTTTAATAACTATTTTATGACTTTTTAAAGAAATCTAAAATTACAGGAACTTTGCTTTCAAAGTTTTCATAGGTGTGAGAGCCGCCATCCTCTACAGAAACATTCAGATCTTTAAAGAAATTCAAAGCTATGTTGTAATCTAAAACCTCATCGCCTTTCTGCAGAAAAACAATTGTTTTATCTTTTCTGTAATGAATAAGTGTCTTCTCTTTTTCTTTTAGGAAGGTAACAACATCATCTGTCACCATAAACTCATTGCCAGTATCAAAGTTCTTTAATGGAACTTTGATTAAATTGTTTTCTCTGCAGAAATCATATGGAGTAAGACATGGGTTTACAAGGGCTGCCTTAACGTTGTATTTAATGGATAAAAGAAGCGCAAGAAAACCGCCTAAGGAGCTTCCTACAAGACATACCTCCTGTCCTCTATCCTCTACGTTTTCAACAAACTGACACAGGCTGAAATATGCAAGCTTTATATCATCTGGAAAATCAAGTGACAGAACTGGTGTATCAGGAGAGAGCTTTTCAGTCTCTTTAGCTAAAATGGTAGCTTTTCTTGCTTTTGAACTTGTCTGAAATCCGTGTAAATATGCAATTATCATCAGTAACCTTCAACATCGGTGTTTGGAATAAATATATTGTCCTTTAATCTATATACTACTGTATCTACAGTACCATTTGGATTAAAGTTTAAATATCTCCAGCCCGGTGCAAGGTTATCGAGTGCAAAATCATTGGATTTTGGAGTGAACTGAATTGATGTTGATGGTGTGGCAATATAACGTATACCGCGCACTGTTTCATCAAATTCCTGATGGATGTGTCCGGTTACAACAGCCTTCACACCGTTGATTCTGTGAATGTAGGTATTAAACTCATCAAAGTTATGCATGGTCTGTGTATCAAGCCAACGTGAACCTACAAGCATTGGCATGTGATGAACTAAAAGACACATGTGCTGCTCTGGAGATCTGTTAGAGCAGAAAGCTGCATAATCAAGCTGCTTTCTCTGGATCCAGCCATGAGGCACTGCGTATACTTCTGAGTTTAAAAACACAAACTGCCATTTAGGGGTGATTACGTTTTTAGCGATGTTTACACCAAGATCTTCAAAGACCCTATACATTAAAGGACCATCATCATGGTTGCCTGGCAGAAAGAATACAGGTTTTTCTAAAATAGAAATCTGTTTTGCAAAGTGCTGATAGGATTTGACTGAGTAGTCCTGAGAGATATCACCTGTAAAAGCGATAAAATCATAATCAAAATGTTGTTCTTTAATAGCATTAACAACAGCTTCAAAGCTTTTTGCAGTATTTACACCTAATAAATCTTTTTCATCATCCGCAAAAAGGTGACAGTCGGTTAACTGTAATACCCGAACAGTACCGTCATCGCTTTTTGGTGTAAAGTATCTAGGAGCCATAAATTCACTACAAGTTGCAAATTACAATTAGAATAACGATAAACATTTTATAAGAAATGCAACTAAGATACATTAACAAGACTCTCATTTTCAGAAGTTTATGTAAAAATCCATTCTCTTTAAATCTGCTTAAATAAATTTAAGCAGATCATCTAGTTACTTGTCTTTTATATATTTTATCGACTGTTATTAGCGATATATTTTACCAATATGTGATAACAATCAATATTACGCAAACGATTGTGTAATTGCGCTTTTATGCAGCTTTAAATACATTAAAGATAACATGGCAATAGCATTATGAACGCGACCGTTTTCCACCTGCATATAGGCGTCATCAAACTTTGCCTTGAAAATTCTGATGTCCTCACCCTCTGATGCAAGGCCACCGTGCTCTCCTAGCTTTGATAAATCTGCTTTTGCAATGTATACAGTGACCTTCTCTGATATTCCGCCAGGTGAAGGCAGTATTGATGAGATTAAATGCAGATCACTTTCTTTAATCTCAAGACCAATCTCCTCTTTTACCTCTCGGACAGCAGCCTGAATATTACTTTCGCCACTGTCTACCATACCGGCTACAATCTCGATTAGCCATGGGCTTTGCGGATCATTTAGAGCACCTGGTCTGAACTGCTCAATTAATGCTACTTCATCTGTTTTAACATCATATATAAGAACGCCTACAGCATTAGCGTCACGCTCAAATATCTCTCTTGTGAAAACCTGTGACTGAGTACCATCGAATCTTTTGTAGGAAAGCTGATATTCATCGATTGCAAAGTACTTTTTAAAGATCCTTTCCTTTTTGTGAATATTTACATCTTTAATGGTGAAACGTGGTGAGAATAAATTATCATCTGTCATTTTATAAGCCTTCTTTTCTTGTAAAATAGCTATAGCTTACAGGAGATATATATTATGCAAAAGTTGCTTTTAAAAAATGCTTTATTAGTAACTCCAAATCGTATTATACGAAATGATTTACTTATTGAAGGCAGCCTTATTTCAAAAATTGATAACAATATCAGTGATGCAGACGCAAAAGTAATCGATTGCCATGAATTTATAGTTATGCCAGGTCTTATTGATGATCATGTTCATTTCAGAGAGCCTGGTATGACTCAGAAAGCTTCTATCTACTCTGAATCAAGAGCTGCTGTTTTAGGCGGTGTTACAAGTTATCTTGATATGCCTAACAATAATCCTGCTACCACATCACTTGAGCTTTTAAACAATAAAAAAGCTATTGCTAGAAAAGACTCAGTTGCAAACTACGGCTTCTACCTAGGAGCTAGTGATGATAATTTTGATGAGATTAAAAATGCTCCTGTAAAGGAGATTGCAGGTATCAAGGTTTTCATGGGATCATCAACTGGTAATCTTTTAGTTGATGACCAGGAAAGATTAGGCAGAATCTTTGAAAGTGCACGTACCATCATTGCCCTTCACTGTGAGGATACAGCTACTATTCTTGCAAATGAAAAGATAGCAAGAAATACCTATGGTGATGATGTGCCATTCTCAATGCACCCTATTATCCGCAACAGAGATTGCTGTATTAAATCCACTCAGAGTGCAATTAAAATTGCTCTTGAAACTGGTGCTCGTATTCATATCATGCATATTTCAACTGCTCAGGAAGTTGAAATGCTCAAAAACTATATGTTCGGTAATGTAAAGACCCGTCAGATTTCTGGTGAAGCATGCATTCCTCACCTGTTCTTCTCTGAATGTGACTATGAGTCAAAGGGGGCTTTTCTAAAGTGTAATCCTGCTGTAAAGACAGAGCTTGACAGACTTGCTGTATCAAATGCAGTTGAAGCAGGTATTCTTACAACTGTAGGTACCGATCATGCTCCTCATGAGCTTGCAGTAAAACAGGGTACATACTTTAAGTGTGCCTCAGGTTTACCTTCAGTTCAGTTCTCACTGCTTGCATTACTTGAGATGTGGCGCCGTAAGGAACTTACCTTAGAGACTATTGCTAAAGTTACAAGTACTAATGTTGCCGAGCGCTTTAGAATTAAGAATCGTGGTGCTATTGTTGAGGGTAATTACGCTGATCTTGCAATTATCAATCCAAATAAGAGTATTGCCGTTTCAAAAGATCTGATTGCTTCATCCTGCAAGTGGTCTCCTTTTGAGGGCACCCGCTTTGGTTCAAGCGTAGTTCACACCATTGTAAACGGTAATCTTGTGGTGGAAAACGGCGCACTTGTAAGTGATGCTGCAGGTCTTGCACTAGAATACGACCGTTAATTCGATATATCTCCTGAATTATTCTCAGGAGATCATTTCAGAGTCAAATCATTAAAACAAATATTCCTGATAAAGAAGCCATTAGGCTATTCTTCTGGAACTGTTCTATCCTTAACTTTACCATTTTTTTCAAATGTGTAATCCAGATCTTTTCTATAGATTAACTATACCACTATTTTTTAGTGTTGAAATATTTTATTTGTATATTTTATATTTATATATGTTTTTTCTGCTTAAATATCTTTTATAAGCAAGAGAAAATGAAACTTAAAGAACAGATATGTGTGGTGGAAGAAATAAAAATCGACACCTGCACTTATGATTACCTTAGGCTGGTACATGCAGAATTTACAGTTGCAAAATAGGATGAGAATTTTCGATATGGAGTTGATTATAATGAAAAACCTCGTTATCAATCATTATGCTCAATAACAAGGTTCTTACGAAAACAGACTTTTGATAGATTGTGCTTCAGCTCTTATGGAAGCATAAAGCCAATCTTCTTGTAAACATCGTCTAAAGTCTTCTGTGCGCGCTCTGATGCCTTTAGAGCACCTTCTTTTAGAACTTCACGCAGATAGCCTTCATCAGCAAGGAACTCCTTGTAACGGGTCTGGATTGGCTCTAGTAATGATACTAGTGCATCACCAACTTCGCACTTGAAGGTACCGTACATCTGGCCCTTATACTGCTCTACAAGCTCATCAATTGACTTGCCGTTACATGCAGATAAGATCTCCAGAAGATTTGATACGCCAGGCTTGTTCTCCCAGTCGTACTTGATTACTGGTGGATTATCACTGTCAGTTACAGCTTTCTTCATCTTCTTGATGATTGACTTAGGATCTTCTAGGATTCTGATAACGTTGTTCTGGTTGTCATCAGACTTTGACATCTTTTTAGTAGGCTCCTGTAATGACATAACACGAGCTCCAGCTTTAGGGAAATAGCCCTCTGGTAATACAAAAGTATCACCATAGATGTTGTTAAAGCGAGTTGCAATATCACGGGTAATTTCAATATGCTGTTTCTGATCGTCGCCTACTGGAACCAGGTTTGCCTGATATAAAAGAATATCGGCTGCCATCAGTACAGGATAGTCAAAAAGACCTGCAGTTACATTGTCTGCATAACGCTTTGACTTGTCTTTGTACTGTGTCATACGGTTTAACTCACCTACCTGGGTATAGCAGTTTAATACCCATGATAACTGGCAGTGAGCAGGTACGTGTGACTGTAGGAAGATAGTGCTCTTTTTAGGATCGATACCTGCAGCTAGGAAAATTGCTAAGGTATTTAAAGAGCGCTCTAATAATTCTTTTGGATCCTGACGAACGGTGATGGCATGCTCATTTACCACACAGTAAATGCACTCATACTCATCCTGTAATTTCACCCAGTTACGTAAAGAGCCAATATAATTACCAACGGATAATTCACCTGAAGGCTGAATACCACTGAAGATGATCTTTTTGGACATTTTTTTCCTTATCCTTTTAAACGTTTGATTAAATCTCTAAGCTCATTAAAGCTATCAAATCTGTAATCGTAATGCATGTGTTCCTCTTTAACAGAGCAATAGCCAAAGGTAAAGAAAACTGAACGCATACCTACATTATTTGCTGCAATAATATCATTATCGGAGTCACCGATCATCCATGCACTGTCTTTGTCCACGCCTAATTTCTCAAGCGTATATAAAATTGGCATAGGATCAGGTTTTCTCTTTTCAATGACTTCGCCACCTAAAATAAAATCAAAATACTCAAACAATCCCATATGCTTTAGTAATGGAACTGCAAATACCTGAGGTTTATTGGTAACTACAGCAAGCTTAATTCCTAGATCTTTAAAACATGCAAGACCTTCTTTAACTCCAGGATATACCCTGTAGTCTTTATCAAGTCCCTGCATATATTCGACATTGAACACTTCCCTTGCTTTTTTTAAAAGATCCTTATCAAGTTCTTCTAAATTTACATCAAACTTTTTAGCAATGACTCGTGCTAAAAGCATATTCACGCCGTTTCCAACGTAGCTTTTGGTACTTTCAATGGAAGGCTCTTCAAGATTAAGTGCCCTTGCACTTTTGCAGGCAGCTTTTGCAAGCTGCGCTACAGTGTCTGCAAGGGTACCATCTAAATCGAACAGCAACGCTTTTGGAAGTTTAATCATAATTAAGCTTCAAGTGCGTCGTGTAAACTTTTTAAAGCTTCTTTCTTGTCAGCGGCACCAAAGAAGGCAGAGCCTACTACGAATACATCAGCACCAGAGAGAGCTATTTCCCTGATATTAGAAGCTTTAACGCCACCGTCAACCTCAATTAAGATATCCTTTCCGTCAGCTTTAGCCATAGCCTTAACATCATAAACCTTAGTTAAAGTTGCTGGGATAGTCTTCTGACCGCCAAAGCCTGGGTTTACGGTCATTACAAGTACAAAGTCTAACTTATCCCATAGGTAACGCAGCATCTGTGGTGGAGTGCTTGGGTTTAGTGCAAGACCAGCCTTTACACCTGAATCCTGGATGTGACTTAACATACGCTCTGTATGTACACATGCCTCTGGATGGAAAGAGATCCAGTTTGCACCAGCTTTGATGTAATCATCCACAATGTTTTCAGAGCAAGGAGAAACCATCAGATGCACATCAAAGATGGCATCTTTAAACTTCTTTCTCATTGCCTGTAAAAATACAGGACCAAAAGTCATATTTGGCACGTAGTGGTAATCCATAACATCGAAGTGAATGATATCCACACCTTCGTCTAAAGCCTGCTGTACATCTTTTTCAAGATTTAACAAATCTGCAGATAGAATTGAACCTGCAATTTTAAAGTTTCTTGTTTTCACGTTAACGTATACTCATTTCAGATTGAACTGTCTTGAAGCTCTTGGCAAACGGACCGTTCTTCTTTATATGGCCTGGTAAAGAACGGGCAGTGCCAGCTGCTTCCTTTGCTGTCAGATAATCACCCACGATAAGTACATACCATGGCTTTCCATCACGCTTTGTTTGATAAATCCAGTATTTACCATCTAAATAGTCTGCAGCATACAGTAGTGGTAAACGGTTTCTGCCTGCTAGTACCTGTAAGGTATAGTGGCCTGGATTTTTAAGCTTAAGCTCATCGCTGCTACCTGGTACAGGATTGCCGTGAGGTTTTTGCACTTTAGCTTTAGCCTTTTGGGTTGCCAAAGCTGTTTTGGCTTTACTCTCTTTTGCAGTACTCTGACTTTGTGCCTGAGATTGCATCTGCATTTCCTGCTCTAGTATAGCAGCTCTTGCTTTAGCCTGCTCTTTTTCAAAAGCTTCTTGTTTTTGTTTTTCCTTTAATGCAAGAAGTGCATCTTCTTTTGCGATTTCATCTTTATAAAGAGCGTTGTTTCCTCTTGAAAGAGTTACAAGTTTCTTATTTGAGGCTGTATCTTGTGACTTTTGAGCCTCACTCTTTTTCTCATCGCTAGAAGCTACTGGTTTTTCTGCTTCCTTTTTAGAAGCCTCATTACCTACAGATCCTGCCAATCCTTGCCTGGGATTAGCTGATTTGTCATCAGCCTCTTCTTTCTTTTCAATAGCATCTAGAGTATCACCCTCTAAAGTAACGCTGTTTTTAGTAGCCTTTTTAGAGCCCTCAACTGATACACCCTCATCTACCTTGTCAAGAAGACCGCCAACATCATCAACGGCATTATCTTTATCACCCTTAGGACCTTCAGCTTTAATGTCAGACACAGCGCCATCTGATACTGCAAGCGGATCATCAGACTTTGTATTCTGTGATGCTGTCTCAGGGCTTACCTGCTCTGTAGCTACAGTTTCATCTGACTTGGTGTTATGACCTAAAATCTTATCAACAACATTTGAACCTAAAAATACAGGAACTAAAAGTGCTAAAACAATAACAATGCAGATAACTGTAATAAAGATGGTTGCACCGTTATGCTTTTTTGAGGTTTCTGTTTTTTTCTCAAGAATATCGTCTTTCTTTTCGTTGTTAATTTCTTGTGGATCAGACATAAGAATCTCCGTAAGTTTGATTATCTTGCTTATATTACCTTCACATTGTGAAAGTTTCTTTGACAGCTTTGGTAAAATTGTGCGATAGACAGTATCAAGCTTTGCAAAAGTAAACCTTTGCTCACAGATCAACTGCCCTTCTTCAAGACTCAGTCTTGGCACGCCTATTTCTTTAATATCTAATTTCTGCTCTTTTGCAGCAGACAGTTTAGTCTCTCCCCATAAGGAATGGGCAGTAATTAAAATGGATAAACGTCGTTTGCCTCTGCTCTGTTCATATAATGACATCAGCTCCTCAAAAAAAGAATTGACAACAGAATCTATATCATCAGCTACCACCAGGAGCTTCTCTCTTGTAGGAAGAGCAAGATCACTGATGCTCTGATTTAAAGGAACATTATCGTCCCACTCCATGTCAGGGGCGATTTGCTGCAGAAACAGCTGACGTAACTGAACCGGAGTCATATCGTCTTTACATGGAATAAAGATTGTACGATATTTACCTTCTAAATGGTTAATAACCTGCTCACAGATACTCGTACGCCCTGAGCCGCTGTCTCCTGAAAGAAAAATCCACTTATCACCATAAGCAAATTCATCCTGTATGGATTTGGCACACTCTATAAAGGACTTTGGAATTGAATATCCCTGATTTAGCATATTAAGCCTTCAATGCCTTAATTAGCGCAATAACCTCATCATCTGATACATCTTTGTACAGATTTACCTTTCCAAGAGCTACAGGCAGTACATAGCAGATTGTGCCCTCACGAACCTTCTTGTCATGTCTCATATGAACAATAAAGTCCTTGCCTGTCATATCATCTGGAATTGCAACAGGAAGCTTTGCTCTATTGCATAGTTCCTTGATTCTTTTGTCGTCATCTTCAGTTATCATGCCGCGCTTTAATGCAAGAGCACTTGCGATTACCATACCAAGACCTACAGCCTCACCGTGTAACCAGGTGCCAAAGCCTAAAAATGCTTCGATTGCATGACCGAAAGTATGACCAAAGTTTAAAATCGCACGCAGACCATGCTCTTTTTCATCTTCAGATACAACTGCAGACTTAATCTGACAGCAGCGCTTTACGATAGTAAGCATGGTGTTAAAGTCATGCTCGAAAGTCTTTTCAATATTACCCTCTAAGAACTCGAAGAAGTCCTTATCATAGATAATACCGGTCTTAACAACCTCGCCTAAACCTGCTGAAACCTCTTTTTGAGGAAGTGATTTTAAATACTCAAGATCGGCTACCACAGCCCTTGGCTGGTAGAAAGCACCAATCATGTTCTTGCCAAGAGGATGGTTAATGGCAGTCTTGCCACCAACTGATGAATCCACCATTGCAAGCAGTGTGGTTGGCATCTGCACAAATGGAATGCCTCTTTGATAAGCTGAAGCTGCAAAGCCTGCCATATCACCTACTACACCGCCGCCTAAAGCCACGATAGCACCATCACGGCCGAACTCAGCCTCTAAAAGAGCTGTAAGGATCTGCCACCATGACTCTACAGTCTTGTAGCACTCACCGTCTTTTAGTACGCACTCACGTACCTTAAATCCCTGCTCTTCAAGTTCCTTTTTAAGAGGCTCAAAATAGAGCGGACATACGGTGTCATTTGTCACTACCATCAGATCTTTAACTTTTGGCAGTGCCTTTCTTACAAGCTCACCGTGATTTAAGTCTTTACCAATGTAAATAGGATACGAGCGGGTATCTAAACCTACTGTGATAGTTTCCATGATATTTCCTTTAACTTTGCTTTAATCAGCTCAACGCAGTCATGTACATTGTTTGTTACAGTATCAATTAAAATATCCTGCACATCATCGTATAGAGCTGCTCTAACCTTAAAAATCTCCTGCAGTCTCTGTTTTCTGTCATCTACAGTGATCATAGGTCTTGAATTGTCTTTTAATGTTCTTGTGTACTGTGTTTCCACATCGGCATATAAATAAATTACAAGTCCGTTTGTCTTTAAAAGTTCCCTGTTCTCGTCTTTGCCGATAATGCCGCCGCCGGTTGCAATTACTGCATCATATTTTAAAACATTCTTTAAAACTTGAGTCTCAATTTTACGAAATTGAGCCTCTCCGTCTTCTGCAAAAATTTCAGGAATGGTTTTACCAGCGAATTTTACGATTTCCTCATCAATATCAAGAAATGGCATTGAAGTTACAAGGGCAAGGGCTTTGCCTATGGTGCTTTTTCCTGCTCCCATAGGGCCTACTAGAAAGATTCTCTGCTTATTGTGGATTGTCATTTATTTACCGCGATTTTCATATTCACAATCTGATATGTAGATTTTACCGCATTTTTGCATTTAGCTGAATATAAGCTACTAATTATCAAGAATTTCGTAAACTTTTTCCTTTGAAATTTTTAAATCCGCTCCAACTAATAATATTCTAATTTACATTTCTTATGCTTAAGTTATGGCTTTTCGCTTATTTACGCTTTTTTATCGTAATTTTGCTAAAATACGATAAATTTAAACATTTCGACAGAGGCTATAGTGCTTTTTAAATTTGTAAAAGTCGCCTTTTGGGCAGGCTTATTTGCCGTAGGCGTAGGCGGTTCAGCTGCCGCAGGTCTTTACTATCAGACATTAGGAAGTCTTCCTGATGTTGAGAAACTAAAAGAAGTTACCTTTGAAACTCCAATGAAGATTTACACAGCTGATAACAAGTTAATCGGCGAATTTGGAGAGAGTAAAAGAATTCCTGTATCCATCGATAAAATTCCTGAAAGAGTAAAACAGGCTTTTTTAGCAATTGAGGACACTAGATTCTATGAGCATTCAGGTATCGATCCTATCAGCATTATGCGTGCAGCCATAGTATCAGCTAGCTCTGCTCAGGCAAAGCAGGGTGCAAGTACCATCACTCAGCAGGTTGCAAGAAACTTTTTCCTTACAAGAGAGAAAACCATAAAAAGAAAGTTAAAGGAAATGTTTATCTCTTTACGTATTGAACAGGTTCTTACAAAAGATGAGATTTTAGAGCTTTATCTTAACAAGATTGCCCTAGGCCATCGCTCCTACGGTGTGGCAGCTGCAGCTCAAACCTATTATGGCAAAACACTAGATGAGCTTACATTAGGTCAGATTGCAACTATTGCAGGTCTTCCAAAAGCTCCTTCAACATTAAATCCAATTTCAAATCCTCTGCGTTCTAAAAATAGACGCCACGTCGTTTTAGAGAGAATGTACACTCTAGGTTATATCTCCAAAGAGGAGTATGAGCAGGCTGACAACGAGCCTTACAAGGCTCAGTTCCATTCAAGCAAGCTTGAGGCTTATGCTCCATATGTAGCTGAAAAAGCACGTCAGTTTGCAATTAATAAATACGGTGAGGATGCCTACAACGACCGTATTGAGGTTTATACAAGTGTAAACTCAAAAAATCAGGAAGCAGCTCACTATGCTGTATTCAAGGCGGTTACAGCCTACGATTCTCGTCACGGCTATCGTGGTGCTAAAGAGAATATTGAAGACCGTCTTCAGGATAATAGCTTAGATATTGATAACTTCCTGTATGAGCGCAATATCTACCATTACATAAAACCTGCTGTGGTAACTTCAGTTGACAATGCCAACAAGTGCCTTAAAGCTGAAATTCAAAAGAATAAGGAAATTACCATCAGCTTTGATAATTTAAAATGGGCAAACCGTTTTATCTCTGATAAGAACCAGGGACCTGCTCCTAAGGTTGTATCTGATGTGGTATCTTTAGGTGATGTGATTTACTACTACATAAATGAGAGGAACGAGCCTGTTCTTACTCAGATCCCTGATGTTGAAGCATCAATTGTAGCTTTAAATCAGTACACAGGCGCTATTGAGGCTATGGTTGGCGGTTATGATTTTGCCAAGAGTAAATTTGACAGAACCGCCCAGGCTACAAGACAGACCGGTTCTAACTTTAAACCATTCCTGTATTCAGCTGCCGTTGCCAAAGGCATTAACATCAACTCTATTTTCCAGGATGAACCAATTAAGACCTGGGATCCGGGCTCACGCACCTGGTGGTCACCTAAGAACTCACCTAATCGCTATGACGGTCCTATGACCCTACGTGAGGGTCTTGCCCGTTCAAAGAACGTGGTATCCATTCGTTTAATCAGACAGATTGGTGTACACAACGTTGTAGAGCATGTTAAAAAGTTCGGCTTTGATGTTCCAAGAAGTCAGCAGGTTGAGGCTATGGCTTTAGGTTCAGTTGAGGTAACTCCACTTGAGCTTGTAACAGGTTATGCCACCTTCTCAAACGGCGGCTATAAGATTGAGCCTTACCTTATTACCAAGATTGTAAAAAATGGTGAAGTGATTTACGCAAATGAAAACCAGAGCGTTGATCCTACTGCTCCAAACACTGTTAAAAACTCTATAAATCTTGAGTATTTACAGGGAATGGAAGCTGATGGTAACAATCAGGTTCTATCTCATGACAATGCCTATATCGTAGCCGATATGATGAGATCGGTAATTTACGGTGGTGAAGGTATTACAGGTCCATACTGGGGTACCGGTGGCAGAGCTCAGGCTGTAACCGGAAGAACTGATTTACATGGTAAAACAGGTACCACAAACAATGTTCATGATGCCTGGTTCTCAGGCTTCAACGGCAACATTGTGGCAACTTCATGGATGGGTTTTGATACCGACAGAGATCTTGGCTGGTCAAGAACACAAGGTCCTGAAGGTGGTGCCTACTCTGCCCTTCCTATATGGGCTGAGTTTGTAAAACTCACTCAAAAGAACCTGCCACCTGCACCACTTCCTGTTCCTGCAGGTTTAGGCAAGTGCAATGTCAACGGCATTACAGACTGGTGTGTATCAGGCGGTCATTCAATTCAGACTGGATCATCTGAAACTGATGGAGCTGCAGGCGACGATGGTCAGACTATAACGCAGCCAGGTTCAACTCAGTCACAGACTGAGGTTGATACATCAGATATTTCAACTGATGATATCTTCTAAAGATTTTCTTCGGGCATAAAAATGGAGGCATACGCCTCCATTTTTTTATCTTTGATTCTGTTTAATTACTCTTTTGCTTTTTTAAAAGCTTAAGTGATACAACCGCAACAATGAAGGTTGCCACACCTAAAATCTCAAATGATCTCTCAAGGCTTGTCATATTAGAGATACGACCTATGATCACAGGGGATAAAAGAATACCTGAAAAACCTATAGCATTGATTAAAGAGATAGCTGACTGTACCTGAATTCCCTTTACAGTACCAGCAAAGGATACAAGCTGAGGCACAATGTTACCTGCTCCAAGACCAATGATGGCAAAGCCTATCATCATACCTATATAGTGTGGTGTCATAGCGGTAATAAAGAAACCTAATGCCACGAGCAGAGCTCCAATAACCACAGTGCGACGTCTTCCAAGACGTGAAACAAGCTTATTGCCCACAAGTCTTGTAAAGCTCATGGTTACAGCAAAAAAGATATAGAAATAGCCTGCAATCTGAGGGTCAATACCTCTGTTTTGAGTTGCAAACACAGTACCCCAGCTTAATAGAGCGCCCTCTGAGCCGTACATGATAAAGCACAAGAAGCCTAGCACGATGATAACAGGAGGAAGGTTAATCTTTGATTTCTTTTCTGTGTTATCAGCATCCTTTATCTCTTTTGCATTGAACTCTTTAACGTCTTTTACAAGAGCTCTGCAGCCAACTAATATCATAGCTGACATGATTATAAAGATGGCAAGTGATGAGATATTGATACCAAGTCCCAAGGTTAAAAGCATGGACATTAAAAGCGCGCCTACGATGGTGCCTACAGAATAACCGCCATGGAAACCAGACATTAAAGGACGCTTGAAGATATCCTCTA
>JAAYPN010000036.1 GCA_012519775.1 Aeromonadales bacterium
TGAGCACTTGCGTAGGTATAAGCCTGAGGAGCTGGTGAAATCCAGGTGGTACCAACAATCTTAGGGCATGAGATCACGATAAAGATAAAGCCTGCCATGGCAGGATTAAAGATATTATGACCTAAACCGCCAAAGACTGACTTTACAAAGATAATGGCAAACACTGTAGTTACCACGCCATAGTAGACAGGTAAAAGTGGTGGCAGTGTCAGTGCTAAAATCATCGCAGTCACAAGATATGACAAATCACTTAAATAGTGAACAACGGGCCTTTTTCTTAAAAAGGCAACTAAAAGCTCACATAAAAGTGCTGTAATTGCGCAGTTTAAAAACTGCCATAACACACCAAAACCAAAGTAGAAGATGTCTACTACAAAGGCAGGTACAAGACACAAAAATACAATTAACATGATTTTTTGTGTAGTCATACTTGCTTTCAAATGAGGGGCAGTTTCAAGACCTAAAATCTGCTTGATAACGCCTTTTGATTCACTTACATTCATACCTTATCTTTTTGCTCTTAATGTTTTCTTTTTTAATACGTCAGGTAGTTTATTATTAACTACTTTCTGTTCCTGTGCACTCTGAAGTACCGAAGCAATGACCTTTTTTCCTTCAGGATTCTGAAGTCTGTCATCAGGAACTAACCCTACAAGCTGTGGCTCCTTATTAAGTTCGACAGGGATCTTAAATGGGGTGATCTCAAGTTTATCTTCTCTTACACCTGACTGGATTCTCAGATTGTATGGAAGATTATCTTTTTGAGCTTCACGTTCAGCTAAAAGAGCTTTTTCCTTTGCTTCCTTCTCAAGTCTTGCAACAACTAGAGGATTCTCTGCTTGACCTTCGCGTTTAACAAGATCAATAGCTCTTTGTTCACGCTTTTTAATTTTCAAGACCTCAAGCTGCTCACTCTTGTCTGCATCATTTGAGTTTGCACTCTCTCCCTTTAATAGAGCTTCTTTTCTGGCTTTAGCTTTTGCCTTTGCCTCTTCTAGTGCCTTCTGACGATATAGGGCAAGCTCTTCTGGGGTCATGGCAGCTTCACGAGCTTTCTGCTCTTGCATTCTCTTTAAAGCAGCTTCCTTCTTTTTAGCTCTTTCCTGTTCTTCAGCTAAAAGACGCTGCTTTTTAAGCTCCATTCTCTCTTTGGTATGAGCGTTTCTGTATTCAGCCTCTGCAATATGCTTTTCTACAGCCTTCTCATATCTAAACTGAGAGGTTAGAGGAATGTATGATGGACATACATAAGCGCAGGCACCACATAAGGTGCAGTCTTTAATACCGCACTTTTGTGCTGCCGCATGGTTATGTGCTACAGACTGGTTATACATCTGATATGGAACAAGTCTGCTTGGGCATACACGGGCACAGCGGCCGCAGCGGATGCAGTTTGTTGCAACTTTAAGCTTTGGAAGCTCTTTTGAGCTTGGAGCTAATATGCAATTAGCAGCCTTGGTAATAGGCACATCAATAACAGGTAGAGTAAATCCCATTATAGGACCACCTAGGATCACTCTTTGTTGGTACTCAGGATTTAGTACAAAGTTATTTAAAATAAAACGAACTGAAGTTCCTAGTTTTACTCTAACGTTGCCTTGCTTTTTAAAGTTAGCACCAGCAACTGTAATAACTCTTTCGGTTACAGGCTTGCCATCAACAATAGATTCCTTTACTGATAAAACAGTACCTACATTGTTAACTACAATACCGCACTCTGAGGTATGTACGTTGTATGGTACTTCAATACCTGTAATGATCTTAATAAGATTACGGGCAGCACCTGATGGATAAACTGTAGGAATAACTCTTATGGTGGCAATATCCTTACAAGCTGTCTCCATAGCCTGAATAGCCTTTGGCTTGTTATCTTCAATAGCTACGATAGTAATCTTTGGAGTTAGGATCTTCTTTAAAATCTTGATACCAAGGGCAATATCTGATGCCTGTTCCTGCATGATTCTGTCATCGCAGGTAATTGCAGGCTCACACTCACAGCCGTTAATAATAAGAACGTTACAGCCGTCTTTTGCCTCTTTTAGAGCTGACTGTAGTTTTGCCTCAGTCTGGAATGAGGCACCACCAAGACCTTCAACACCGTAATTTTTAATACGTGCTAAAAGCTCTGCATTATCCTTGCTCTTCCAGTCTGGAATTGGATCATATGGCTCATGCTCATCAAGACCATCAGGTTTTATGGAGATGGTAAGTCCTGAAAATCCGCTAGGATGTGGCAGGATATTTTTTGAAATAGCGCTGATGGTACCAGATGTTGAAGCGTGAGCAGGCACTAATCTACCTGAGGCTACAGTAAGTGGCTGACCGCCTTTTACATAATCGCCTACGTTTACTAAGATCTCACCGTCAGGACCTAGATGATTTTCTACTGGAATTGTAATCAGTGATGGGATCTTCAGCTTCTCAATTACACAGTTGCTGGTGTTTTTCATTTCCTGTGGTTTGATACCACCAAAGAATTTCCAGACTTTTCCTTTTGAAATTTTATCTAATACTTTAGAGGACATGGTTAGTTTCCGTTCTTAATCTGTACTGAGTGGATATTCCAATTGAAGTGACTTAAGTTATGCTCAAGTCTAATCAATTCAATGCACTTTTCAGGGCATGCCTTGATACACTCATCACAACCAATGCACTCATTAGGATTTACAACGTGACCTTGTTTTAATACTCCGGAGATGGCATCAACAGGGCATTTTCTTTTGCATTTGCCACAGCCTGTGCACATATTCTCGTGAATATATGCAACCAGACGAGGAGTGAATAACTGTTCTTCATAATCAACATCTGCTGATTTTGTAGAGCCGGTAATTTCTGCTAACTGTTTTGCCACATCAGAGCCTGCTGGGCGACATAGGTTAGCAGCTGCTTTGCCTTCGCTTAGAGCTTTAGCATAAGCCTGACAGCCAGGATAGCCGCACTGACCGCAGTTGATGCCTGGTAACAGGTTTTCAATACGTTTTTCAGCACTGTCTGCCTTGTTATCTGCAAGATTTGCAAGTACTGAAAGAATAATACCTAGCACCACTAAAATAAGAGCCAGGCCTCCAATAAAATAGATTTCGTTCATCATGCTGCGCTACCTGCAAAACCTGCAAAGCCCATGAATGATAAAGATAAGAGTCCTGCTGTTACAAGAGCAATAGCAGTGTTCTTGAAAGGCTCTGGTACATCTGAGATTGCAAGTCTTTCTCTAATTGCACTAAATAATACTAATACTAAGGTAAAACCAACGCCGGCGCCTGTGGTGAAGACTAGGCACTCAACAAAAGAGAAATATAGAGTTTTCTGTAGTAGAACAAGACCTAAAACTACGCAGTTGGTGGTAATTAAGGGCAGATAGATACCTAATGAATTATAAAGATCGATAGAAATAAATCTGATAAAGATCTCCACAAACTGAACCGTTAGGGCAATAATGACGATATCAACAAGAAGGTCTAATGAACCTAATGAATATGCATCAAGAATATAGCTGTTTACACTATAACAGCCCATTGAGGTAATAAGGAGTACGCAGGTTGTGGCAACGCCCATTCCAAAGGCTGCATTTATCTTATTAGATACACCTAAAAACGGACATAGGCCTAAAAATCTAACGAGAATAAAATTGTTAACAATTGCTGCACCGAAAAACAAATATAGCAAATGAGCCATAGGTAGATATCTCTTAAATATTATAATATGTGTGTATTATACATTATTGATCCATAATAGGTTTTTATATGAAAAAATCTTTCACAAAACTTGATACAAAAGCAAGGTTTTCAATGCTTGAGAGCCTAAGTCAGATCTTTGTAAATCCAAAGTCCGAACTTGATTTTGAAAATCCGTTTGAGCTGCTGTGCGCCGTTATTTTATCAGCACAGGCGACTGATTCGAGCGTAAATAAGGTGACTCCTGCGCTTTTTAAAAAAGCTCCTGATCCACTTTCACTATCACAAAAATCACAAGGTGAAATTGAAGATATTATAAAAACAGTAGGTTTACATAAAAATAAATCAAAAAATTTAATTTTAATGGCTAAAATGCTCGTGGATGATTTTAAAGGAGAGGTTCCCGAATCATATGAGGAACTGATAAAACTTCCAGGTGTAGGTTCAAAGACTGCCAAAGTCGTCTTAAATGTAGCCTTTAATAAACCTACAGTTGCTGTTGATACTCATATTTTCAGAGTATGCAATAGAACAGGATTCTGCACAGGTAAGAGTGTAAAGGAAGTTGAAAACAATATAGTTCCTTTAATTGATCAGAAATTCATACTCAAAGCTCACCATTTACTGCTTTTGCATGGGCGATATGTCTGCAAGGCAAGAAAACCTCTGTGTAATGAGTGTAAAATTGCAGCATTGTGTAAAAAGATTAACGTAAGTTTTGATGATAACCGGTAGGAAAATGACATATTTAGTAGATAGCCACTGCCATCTTGCAAGTTTATCTTTAGAAGGTAAAGCAGGCGATAGCGTTGAAA
>JAAYPN010000001.1 GCA_012519775.1 Aeromonadales bacterium
AAAAATGTTAACAAAATTACTAATCATGGCAGTTCTAAGTGGTGTTTTAGGGTACCTTTACAACCTGTCATATTCAATTAACTAAAGATTGAATGTAATCCAACTTTTGTAAAATTTATCCAACCTTTTAATCAATTATAAATAATCACTTTTATAATGCGGTTGCCTACAAGCCCTCTTCTGTAAGTTTTCTTTTATAAATCAAAGCATAAGAGTATTATATTTGCTCTTTTTATATTATTTACTCTTCTTTTTCCGTTTTTTTTACAAAAACACACCCTTTTGCAAAACCTGTTTTTTACAAAACAAGACTGTTTTGCAATAAACCTTAATATTATTTTCTTTACATTTTCATATTACTTTGCATTTTAATTATATTTAATATCAGTATGTTAGCAATTTAATGTTTTGTGATTTGCAAATTGTAATTGAATTGCATTTATATAGTGATATTATACTTTCATTGTTTAAATTTTTAGTTTCATTTAGAAATAAAGGTAGCGCAAAAATATGGCAACTATTGATAAAGACCGAGTCATTATTTTTGATACGACTCTTCGCGATGGCGAACAGGCACTTCAACAGTCACTAACAGCTAAGCAGAAACTTCAGATTGCTCTATGTCTTGAACAGTTAGGTGTAGATGTTATTGAAGCCGGTTTCCCTATTTCATCACCAGGTGATCTTCAGTCTGTACGTGATATCGCTTTAGCATTGAAAACTGCTACAGTTTGCGGTCTGTCACGTGCGCTAGATAAAGATATTGATGCATGTTATGAAGCATTCAAGGGGGTTGACCACTACCGTATTCACACCTTTATTGCAACATCTGACATTCACGTTCATGACAAGTTAAAGAAGAGCTTTGATGACATCGTGGATATGGCTGTTCATGCTGTAAAACGTGCACGTAACTATACTGATGATGTTGAGTTCTCATGTGAGGACGCAGGTCGTACCCCAATTGACCACTTATGCCGTATGGTTGAAAGTGCAATTGCAGCAGGTGCTACAACAGTTAATATTCCAGATACTGTAGGTTATACACTACCTTACGAGTTTGGTGGAATTGTTAAGACTCTTTTTAACAGAGTTCCAAACATTGACAAGGCTGTTATCTCTGTTCACTGCCACAATGATCTTGGCATGGCTACAGCAAATTCACTATCTGCTGTTATGGAAGGTGCCCGTCAGATTGAGTGCTGTGTAAACGGTCTTGGTGAGAGAGCCGGTAACACCTCTCTTGAAGAAGTTGTGATGTCTATGAAACTACGTCAGGAATATATGAAAGGCGTATACACAAACATCGTAACTGAAAATATTGCAAGAGCAAGTCAGGTGGTTTCAGGTATTACCAACGAGCCTGTACCTACACACAAGGCTATTGTTGGATCTAACGCTTTTGCTCACAGCTCTGGTATTCACCAGGATGGTGTATTAAAGAATAAGAGCACTTATGAGATTCTTACTCCTCAGAGCGTAGGCTTCAAGGAGAACAACATGCATATGACTGCTCGTTCTGGCAGACATATGATTAAAGCTGTATTAGAGAACCTAGGTTACAGAGAAGGTTCTTACAACCTTGATGATGTTTACGCAAGATTCTTAAAACTTGCTGACAGAAAGGGGCAGGTATTTGATTACGATCTTGAAGCTTTACTGTTCCTATCTCACGAGCAGGAAGAGGATACACAGTTTGAACTTGATAATCTTACTGTATTGTCAGGTGGTAAGAATGTTATCCCTACAGCTTCAGTACGACTGAAGATTGGTAAGAGAACAAGAACAGAATCAGGTACCGGTAACGGCCCTGTTGATGCTGTATTCAACTGTATTTCACGTCTGACCGGTATCAGATTAAAGCTTGACAGCTTTGTTATTTCTGCAAAGGGTTCAGGTATGAACGCTCAGGGGCAGGTAGACGTTGATGTTATTTATGAGAACAGACACTATCACGGTAAGGGTCTGTCAACTGACGTTATCGAATCATCTGCTCTTGCTTTAATTTCAGCATGTAACAGTATTTATAGAGCACAAATCATTGAAAATGAGAAGCACGAAAAGGAGAATGCTTAAAATGTCAAAGAATTACAAAGTTGCAGTTTTAGCCGGTGACGGTATCGGTCCTGAGGTTATGAATGAGGCTCTTAAGGTTTTAGAGGCTGTTCAGAAGAAATTTGGCTTCACCTTAGAGTACAAGAAAGAACTTGTTGGCGGTTGCGCAATTGATGCTTGCGGCACTCCTCTACCAGATGAAACCATGAGCGCTTGTAAGTGGGCTGATGCAATTTTATTTGGTTCAGTTGGTGGTCCAAAGTGGAATCACCTTCCAACTGCAAAGCGTCCTGAGGCTGGTGCTCTTCTTCCATTACGTAAGGAATTCGGTTTATTCTGCAACTTCCGCCCAGCAAAGATTTACCAGGGGTTAGGTGCACTATCTCCATTACGTGCTGATATTTCAATGCGCGGTTTTGATATGCTTTGCGTTCGTGAGTTAACCGGCGGTATCTACTTTGGTCAGCCAAAAGGCAGAGAAGGTACAGGCCCTGAGGAAAAGGCATACGATACAGAGATTTATCACCGCTATGAGGTTGAGCGTATTGCTAAGATTGCTTTTGAAGCTGCAATGCTACGTAACAAGAAAGTTACTTCAGTTGATAAGTCAAACGTTTTACAAAGCTCTGTTTTATGGCGTGAAGTTGTAACAGAAGTTGCAAAAGACTACCCAGAGGTAGAATTAGAGCATATCTATGTTGATAACGCTACCATGCAGCTAGTTAAGAACCCAGCACAGTTTGATATCATGCTTTGCTCAAACATGTTCGGTGACATTCTATCTGACGAGTGTGCAATGATTACAGGCTCTATGGGTATGCTTCCATCAGCTTCTCTAGGTGAGGGGGGCTTTGGTTTATATGAGCCAGCAGGTGGTTCAGCTCCTGATATTGCAGGTCAGAACATTGCAAACCCAATTGCTCAGATCCTGTCAGCAGCTCTAATGCTACGCTACTCATTAAAGGAGCACGAGGCTGCTAAGTGCATTGAAGATGCTGTTGCTAAAGCTCTAAAGGATGGCTTCTTAACATCTGATCTGATGGAAAGTGGCGCTTCACCACGTCCTGCTCTATCTACTTCACAGATGGGCGATAAGATCACTGAAATTATTAATGCTTAATGATATTTAATTAAAGGTTTTAGATAAAAAATGGGTAAAACACTTTATCAGAAAGTATACGACAGCCATGTTGTTTTCCAGCAGGAAGGCGAGCTGCCTACTTTATACATCGATAGACAGTTAGTTCATGAGGTAACCTCTCCACAGGCTTTTGCAGGTATTGAGGCAGCTGGCAGAAAGCTACGTCGTCCTGACTTGCATCTTGCTACTATGGATCATGATATTTCAACTAAAGAGCAGACCATCGAGGCTTGCTCTCCAATGGCTCAGGAGCAGATTAAAGCTTTAATGTCCAACACCAAAAAGTTTGGCGTTAAGTTCTTTGGCTTTGGTGAGGATAACCAGGGTGTGGTTCACATCATCGGACCACAGACAGGATTTACCCTACCCGGCACTACCTTAGTATGTGGTGATTCACACACTGCAACTCATGGTGCCTTTGGTGCTCTTGCATTTGGTATTGGTACATCAGAAGTTGAACACGTTATGGCTACTCAGACTCTAAAGCAGGGTCGTTTAAAGACCATGAAGATTGAGTGCACCGGTTCTCTTCAAAAGGGTGTTTTTGCAAAAGATTTAATTCTTGCAATTATTGCTAAACTTACCACTGCAGGTGGTACAGGCTATGCCGTAGAGTTCTGCGGTCAGGCAGTTCGCGAACTTACCATGGAAGGTCGTATGACCCTATCTAACATGGCAATCGAGTTTGGTGCCAAGGCTGGTATGATTGCTCCTGATGAGACTACCTTTGAGTACTTAAAGGGCAGAATGTACAGCCCTAAGGGTGAGGACTTTGATAAGGCAGTTGAGTACTGGAAGACTCTAAAGTCAGATGATGACGCTGTATTTGATAAGGTTGTTACCATCGATGCAGGTTCACTAGAGCCATTCGTAACCTGGGGTACCAATCCAGGTCAGGGCGCACCTATCACAGCTAAAGTTCCAAGTGAGAGCGACTTTAGCGATCCTATCGTTGCTAAATCATGCAAGGATGCTTTAGATTACATTGCTTTAAAATCAGGCGATCCTCTAATCGGTACTCCAGTAGATTACGTTTTCATTGGTTCATGCACCAATGGCCGTATCGAGGACTTTAGAGAAGCTGCCAAGATCTTAAAGGGTCACAAGATTGCCAAGAACATTCAGCTTGCTATTGCAGTTCCCGGTTCTGGCTTGGTTAAGAGGCAGGCTGAAGCAGAAGGTCTTGATAAGATCTTTATCGAGGCAGGTTTTGAATGGAGACAGCCTGGCTGTTCTATGTGCCTTGCAATGAACGATGATAAGGCTCCTGTAGGCGTTCGTGTTGCATCAACCTCAAACCGTAATTTCGTAGGTCGTCAGGGTAAAGGCTCACGTACTCACTTAATGAGTCCTGCAACAGCTGCAGCTTGCGCTATCAAAGGCGCTCTAGCTGATGTTAGAGAATTTATTTAGGAGAGGGAAATAATGCAAAAATTTACTGTTCATACTGGTGTTGCAGTACCTCTAGATTCAGCTAATATCGATACTGATCAGATCATTCCAAAGCAGTTCTTATTAGCTGTAGATAGAAATGGTTTTGGCGCTCACCTGTTCCACGACTGGCGTTATTTAGATGATGCAGAGACCAAACAAAATCCAGAGTTCAACCTGAATAAACCTGAGTATAAGGGTGCTACTGTTTTAGTTGCACGTGACAATTTTGGTAACGGCTCATCACGTGAGCACGCTCCATGGGCTTTAATGGGTTATGGTTTCAGAGCTGTTATCGCTCCTTCTTTTGCTGATATTTTCTACAACAACTCTTTAGGTAACGGCTTATTACCAATTAAGCTTTCTGCAGAAGATGTTGATGAGATCTTTAAGGTTCTAGAGGCAAAGCCAGGCATTCAGATCACCATCTCTTTAGAAGATATGACTGTAGACGTAGATACCCTGCACTTTACATTTGATCTTGATCCTTTCCGTCGTCACTGTATGCTAGAGGGCTTAGATGCAATTTCTCTTACCCTTCAGCATCAGGAAGAAATCACTGATTATGAAAAGAAGATGGACAACTGGAGAGCTCACGGCACTCTATAGCTGAAACTATCTGATTAGAATAAGACAAGGTGTTGGTTTTAGATTAACACCTTGTTTTTTTATGCCTTAAGAGAGGTTATCTTTTTAATATCAGTGAATGGAGACTGACCAAACATTTTTTTATACTCACGGCTAAATTGTGTTGGAGACTCGTACCCTACCTCATAACAGGCTCTTGTAACATCAAAATCACGTGAGAGCATCAGACGTTTTGCCTCATTCAAACGCAGCTGTTTCTGATACTGCAATGGACTTACCTTTGTTACCTGCTTGAAGTTTCTATAGAAGGTTGATGGCGCCATAATAACTTTATAAGCTAATTCTTCCATACTTATTTTTGAAGAAAAGCGCTCTTTTAAATAATTGATCGCTCTGGTGATGTTATTTGAAATTAATCCTTTGGTATTTATAAGTACAAGTTTTCCACCTAAAGGTCCCATTAGAAGTCTGTAGGACAACTCCTTTTCATGAAGTGGATACAAAACACTGTTATCAATATCGCTCTTATCTACTAATGAGAGCAGTCTGAATACAGCTGTTACAAGATCATCATCAAGAGAGGCGACACTCAACGCACTTGTTGAATGAAAGCACTCACCTTTACATTTAGATTCTACTATCTAATCAGTGATGAGCTTTTTATCAAGCTAAATTCTATGATTAAAAATGGTGATTCTTTTGAGGCTTTCTTAATACAGCACATTACAGGAACATCTGCACAGCTGATTACAAAAACGCCTTCCTTATAGGTAATTTTCTCTTTACCAAATAAAGCTCTTTTTCTCCACCTAACACTATCAGGCTGGAGCATTTGTAAAAGCACGGACAATATTCATTAGGTGAACTCCCCTGAAAATGAAAAGCCCCCTGTTGTTTATAACTGTTAAACCTTCGGTTTAGCTAATTAAAAAGCTTTAGTTTTGAGTTTTTCAAAGACATTATCCATATAAGGCGCCTCTTAGACTATTTTATCTAAGAATGATAGTAAAAAAACAGAGTGAGAGAATTGGATAAGGATTTGCTTTATTCTGATAACTATCAGCAGCGGTGTTGCTGATAGTTTAATGGCTACTATAAAGAAGTTTTATATGCTTCTTCAAGAGCATAGGTTAACTGATCGGCACATGAAGTGTTTTTGGTTTTGCAGGTATTACCGCGAAGCAGAGATATGATTTCATCAATGTTATGGCCAAGCACTAATGTTCGGATGGCTTTTAAATTGCCATTGCAGCCACCAGTAAACTCGACGTCCTCGATGATTTTGCCATTTAGCTTAACGCCGATTTTTTTACAACATGTGTCTTTAGTAGTGTACTCAAACATCTGTTTATATTTCCTAATCAAGGATTGAACAAATTTCTTTTAATTCAAGTCTGGACTTTGGTCTTAAAGAGTTAGAGTCATTCTCTGCTCTATAACCTAAAGTCACGATAGCAACTGGTGACAGATCCTTTTCTTTTAGCTTTAGAATTTCTGATAATTTATCAAAATCTAGACCTTCAATTGGAGTGCTGTCCACACCGTAAGATGCTGCTCCATACAATAAGGCTGTCATTGCAATATAAGTCTGTTTTGCAGTCCATGCATCTAAATCGCCATGCTCTTTGTGCATATTTGAAAAGTGCTTTCTATTCTCATCTACTGTTACTTTAATTTTCTCGACAGGATAACGACCATCATTTTCCTCTTTTACAGTAATCCCTGATAAAAACTCATCATCTAATCTGGTCTTAGCGCACAGCACCACAAAATGAGAACTGTCCTCAATACGAGGAATATTGAAATCCGGAATTGCAGGTAATATCAGATCCTTTGCTCTTTTGGTTTTACCTACATAAAAATGCCATGGCTGTACATTTACAGCTGAAGGAGCAAGACGTAGGATCTCAAGTAAAGAATCAAATAATTCATCACTTATCTTTTTGTTTGGATCGTAATGTTTTGTAGTATACCTATTCTTTGAAATCTCTAAAAAATCTGTCATATTCAATACTCCTACAACAAGTTTTAAGACTAATTTTACCTTAACCGCTTTATAAAATATATTCTTTTATATGAAAAATAGAATAATAAACTTGTCGTAAAACGCAAACGTTTAAATACTCATTAAATAGCGGTTTTTGTGATTTTATAAAATAAATTTTGCGCTATATCACTATTTTTGTAAACGCTTTCAAATGTTATTAAAATTTGGACTATACTGACAATATAAATGCTGATTCAGGGAATGAACGATGAAAGAAACATATTCACAAAATCCTATTTTAGAAACAATCAGAAATGAAAACGGCATGTCAGTTACCATTATGGACTGGGGTGCAACCATCATCTCGATGAAGGTTCCTGTAAAGGGTGAGGGCTCACGTGAGGTTTTACTAGGTGTGGCTGATCCTGAGGATTGGTCAACACAGGCCTGTTTCTTTAATGCAACTATCGGCCGTTTTGCCAATAGAATTGCAAACTCAAAATTCACTATCGATGATGTTGAGTACAAGTTTGACTCAGGTGCAAAACACTGTCTTCATGGTGGTGTTGACGGCTTTGACAAACGTCGTTTCAAGTTAATTGATAAAGGTGCTAATACTCTAACTTACACCTTACACTCACCAGATGGCGACATGGGATTCCCTGGGAATTTTGATTTAACTGTTGTTTACAATCTAACTGAAGAAAATGAGCTTGTAATCAACTACGTAGGTAAGTGTGACAAGAAGTGCTATGCATGTATCACCAACCACGCTTACTTCAACCTGAATGGTTATAACAGCTCAGTACTAAACCACGCAGTTCAGATGGATAGCGATTACTTCCTACCACTAGATAATGATTCAATTCCAACTGGTGAATTACGTCCTGTAGCAGGTGGTGCTTTTGACTTCACTAAACCAAAGACTTTAGGCAAGGATTTTAGAAAGGATGATCAGATGACCGCAGCTTTAGGTTACGATCACCCATTTGTAATTAAGGGTGACTTATCAAAGCCTTTCTTTACATTAACTTCTGATGACAAGAAACTGTCTATGGAAGTTTATTCAGACTACCCCGCATTCCAGATGTACACTGGCAACTATGTAAACCAGGGTGATAACAGAATCACAGCACGTGATGATGGTCAGATTTACCCTGATCAGTGTGCTGTATGCATCGAGCCTGAGTACTACCCAGATTGTCCTCACTTACCACAGTACGCTGAGGTAAACCCAATGGTTACTCCAGAGAAACCTCTTGAGAAAACCATTAGCTACAAATTTCGTTAACTTTTTAAGCTAATCGTTCATATGTGGCGTCTAGCATGATCTAGACGCCTTTTTTTGTTTTAATATGAGGCATTATCTCACAGCCAATTGCTTTAATAGTCAGATTTGATACCATGTCCTTATGTGGTATATATATAGCTATTGAGATTTACGTTTATTTAATCGTTTGTCCATTAGTGTTTTTAACAGGATTTGTGGATGCCATAGCAGGCGGTGGTGGGATGATTGCGTTACCAGCATATTTCATCTCAGGATTGCCTCCTCATCTTGCTTTAGGAGCTAATAAATTATCCTCAGCTCTTGGAACATCACTAGCCACCTACAAATATGCCTGTCTTGGCTATATCAATATCAAAAGAGCTATACTAGCCATTATCTGCGCTTTTATCGGATCAGCACTTGGAGCTAAGCTTGCACTAATGGTTCCAAGTGAAATTTTTAAGATCCTAATGCTCTTTATTCTACCAATTACGGCTTTTTACTTATTTAAAAAACGAAAATTTGGTATAAACATCGAAAATACCAAAGATGTAGTAGTTAACCTTGGTGGTGCCCTGGTGTCTTTAGTAATAGGTATTTATGATGGTATCTAAAGACCTGGAACTTTTCTAATTATTGGCTTTTGTGCTATTGCTCACTGCACTCTTAATGAAGCAAATGGTGTAGCAAAGGCTGTTAACCTTTCAACAAATATTGCAGCATTATCTATCTTTCTGCTAAATAGCTTAGTCTGTATTAAACTTGGCCTGATAGCAGGCATATTCTCTATTTTAGGTAATTACGCAGGCGCTAAATTCTTTGAAAAAAATGGTGCTCTAAAAACAAAACCTATTATGTTTTTTATTATTTTCATTTTTATGATTAAGGTAATTTACGATTTAGTTCTTGGAAAATAACTTTAAAATAGATCACTACAATTCTTTATTATGAGCCTTAGTTATGGCTCGATAGCTTTTCACCTGCATTGCTGTCAGATTGAAATGACAACAACATAGTACATGCAAATAGGATATCTGTAGCTAAAAGCTAAACGGTAAGATTTAAAAGGCATTTACATTTTATAGGTATAACGCTTGGGAAGCATTACGAGATTTACAGATAACTGGTGCCGAAGATGGGAATCGAACCCATACACTATCACTAGCGGCGGATTTTGAATCCGCTGCGTCTACCAATTCCGCCACTTCGGCTTTAAGACGAAGGCATTATAAAGGTCAGCACTATATTTGTAAAGAAGATATAGTGTTTTCCTTAAGATTTTCTTCTTAACAGATAAAACGCTAAAGCTGCAAATACAACAGTTGCAAAAGTTGCTCCAATAACTGGAGGCACTCCATATACTAGTGAGAATGGAGCTACTATCTGATTTAATACGTAGAAACCAAATCCAAGTGCGATACCTGAGATAACACGTGCACTCATGTTCATCGAGCGTAATGGACCAAAGATTGTTGATAATGCAAGTAACAGCATTACAAGCATTACAGCTGGAGATACTATCTTTGAGTAGAAGTACAGGCGATAACGTGTTGAATCTACTCCATTCTGCTCAAGGTAATTTATATAATCTGACAATTTCCAGACCGACATATTACTTGAGATATCAGATAAAACATCAATTCTGTCTGAGTTGATATTCAGCTCCCAGTTTTGAGTTTCATAGTTCTTTGAGGTAACTGATTCGTCATTGATTGTCTTCTCAACAACATCCTTCATTACCCATTTACCATTCTCATAAACACCTGATTTTGCGGTGCTATAACGGATCAGATTATTTCCATCATATTCATAACGGATTAGATTCATTAAAACCTTTTTGTCATAGATAGAACCAAGTCCAATAAAGGTATTTCCCTCTTTAAACCATGTACCTGAATTAGTAAAGGAAACACCAAGCCCGCTTGATTCCATTGAGTAACGCTCTTCAGCGAGCTTATCAAGTTTAGGAGTCACAACTTCACCTAAAACCATGATAACTGCAATCACAGGAATTAAGCTTTTGGTGCAGGAAATGCCAATATTAAGTTTTGACAGGCCGGTTGATTGCAAGATTACAATCTCTGAGTTTTTAGCCATCGAGCCTAAACCAATAACACCACCAATCAGGATGGAAACAGGGAAAAATGTTACCAGGATACCTGGTAGTTTGTAGAGGTTATACTCTACTACGAACATGAAGTCGATATGTCCTCTGCCAATGTAACGTAAAGAATCAATAAGACCAATCAGGGTTGCAAAAAGAGTAAGACAAACTGATATTATCAGAACATAAAAGATAATGTTCTTTCCTACATATCTATCTAAAATACCGTACATGCATTCCTCTACTTATTATTCTTTGTCCAAACAGTCCTAGTACTATCTGGTTAATTCTTTTTTATTTTTGTTATCTGTTTTCTTTTTGAAGCCGCCGCGCTTACGCTCCATATTAAGTGGAATTGCAACAAATATAATAAAGATAACCGGTACAAGGTAAAGTCCAGGATATAAACCAACCTTACCTGAATTTAACAAATTTCTTGCGGCCATGAGTGCCAGGTAATAGCTTATGAATATGACAATAGCAGGACCTAAACGGGCAAACTTACCCTGACGAGGGTTTACCATTGACAGTGGAATAGCAATTATGGCTAACACAAAGCAGGCGATAATAGGAGATATTCTCCACTGCAACTCAACGCCTGCCTTTTGATCATTCATTATTAGCAGTTCATCTGTTGGAACTGCCTGCAGAGAATCATCTCTGATATTTGATACATCTGCAGATAACATCGGAATTGAGAAAGTATTAAAATTCAACTTTCTAAGCTCAGAACCTTTACCAAGGATATTGTAGGTATTACCTGTATCTAATGTTAGCCACTGCACGCCTTCCTTATCGTTTTTCATGTGGCCACTGCTTGAGGACAGAAATACTGAATCCTTAATAGTAGCTGCTCTCTTGTGTGTTTGACTGTTTACAATAAAAATCTGTTTTAATTCCTTTTTATTGTCGTTATCCTGCACTTTCTGAATATATAAGGTGAAATCACCTAAGTCTGTAAACTTGCCACTTTCAATCGGTAGGTACTTAGGATTGTTCTGAGCACTATCCTTTAATACCTTCTGCTCATTAGTTGCATGAGGCAAAAGGTAAAGTGTGTTAAAACCGGTTACCACTGCTGATACAGTAGCTAGAACAAGAGCAAGCTTCATGAAGATTATTGTTGATACACCAACAGACTTCATTACGACCATCTCTGATTCTGATGACATTCGGGATAAAGATACGATGATACCTACATATAAGGTCATAGGTATAAGAATAAAGCCAACTGATGGCATTGTATAAAGTACAAGCTCTAATAATACATTTACAGGAATTGTTCCTGAGGTTACATTACCTAAAAGCTTAATTACAGTCTGGCAAAGAAAAATTGAAGACAGTACAATCAGACAGGCTACCTGTACCTTTAAAATATCTTTAAAAATATATTTAGTTAAAATCAAAATGACTACCTATTTCTTTCTTAGCGCATTTATCCATGCACTAAGTAGCGCATTAGGGGCTCTTGGAGGTAACATAGCATCACTTTGTGCGCTTATATACACTAAGTCATTATAGGCTTTAAACAAGTGATCTGCCGGTAATTTACACAGCATCTGTAAATCAATGTGAGCTAACAGAGGAAGCTCTTCCTGAGATACCCTTGCCTTATATTTTAATAAGTCTCTAATAAACAGCTGTAAGATAAGCGATTTGTCTTCATTTGACAATGTCAAAAGTAAAGATACTGCATGTTGTTCATCGCTTTTACCATTAACAGCATCATTGATGCTGTTTATAATTTCCACAGCAGTAGTATCAAGTGCGGCCTTATATACCTTCAGCGCACCTAAAGGTGTATTTGAAGCAAGTTCTAAAGCAATCATTGCTCTGTTCTTTTCAAATTCAGGGCCTAACTTTTCCTGTAAATAATTTAAAGCTACCTCTGTACTTACCCTAGGCACCTGAATCTTAATGGCTCTAGATAGTAAGGTTGCAGGTAGTGCATCAAAACTCTTGGTAAGGAGGATAATACAAGTATCCTCAGGTGGTTCTTCAAAAGTCTTAAGTAAAGCATTTGATGCCGCCTCACCCATGAGGTTAGCATTTGAAATTACAGCCACTTTACCAAAGCCGAAAACTGAACCCTGATTAACCCATTCACACAATTTACGTACGCTGTTCACACGTACGCTTTTAACTCCTGATGTGCCTTCTGCAACTTCACTATTCTCAAGTGGAGTTCCCATGTCAGATAGTAAATCGCTAAAAGAATGAGACAAATCCATATTAGCTTCTACCATTTGAGTAGTAGAGCTTAGTAAAACATTAAAATCAGGATGAGAGCCTGTATACAAATCAGCAAACTGTGCACATGAATGACAGGAATTACAGAAATTAGAATCTATTCTATTGTTACACAAAATGAGCTTAGCCATTAAAATAGCAAGCTTTGCTGTGCCTAAGTTAGGATCACCGCTGATAATGATAGAATGAGGTTTTCTGCCTTGTTTTATAGAAGCTCTTATTCCATCAAATGAACTTACAAGCCATGGATCAATCATATAGTTTGTCTAAGATCTCGAAAATTTTCTTGCTGACATCTTCCTTCTGCATTGCGCCGTCTACAACAGCAATATGCTCAGGATCGGCCTTTGCACACTCAAGATAGGTGTTTCTTACTCTTATAAAGAAATCCATCTTAGCCTGCTCAAAGCGGTCTAATTCACCACGGGTTCTTGCCCTTTGCATGCCGGCTATAGGATCGATGTCCAGTAAAATGGTTAAATCAGGTTTAAAGCCATGCAACACTACATTGCTGATTGCCTTAATATCCTGCATATCCATGCCTCGGCCGCCCCCCTGATAGGCAATTGTGGACAAATCGTGTCTATCGCAGATTACATCCACGCCATTTTCAAGATTAGGCTTAATTAAAGTATTAACTAGTTGTGCCCTTGCAGCATACATCAGCAACAGCTCAGTGGTATCGCACATATTGTCATCGCTGCGTGGAGTCTTTAATAAATGACGAATATCCTCGCTGATTGGTGTACCGCCAGGTTCCCTCACTTTTAAATATTTACGACCTTTGTCTTTTAAATACTGCTCTATTACCTGAATTTGTGTAGATTTGCCAGAACCTTCAGTACCTTCTAAAGTTATAAAAATACCTTTTTTCATCTTTATTTCTTCTAAACAGTTTTTACTTTTTGGTAATTTTCTAATTATAACAAAAAATTATTAGTCGCCGATGTGAATATCTACAGTTGATCCTTTTTCTGTGGTCACAACTTTCTTTTGATTATCCTTTGAGGCCTTTGTTTTTGTCTTTTCCTGATTAGATACTTTAGATTCATGTTTTGAAGCTGTCTTCTGTACCTTTTGGATATCTTTTACTACAGCAGTTGTCTTAGCTACCTTTGTGCCGTTTTTGTCTGAGTGATAGGCTTTGCGGATTCTGCTTCCTACTTAGTATCCGTATTCCCTGATGCTAATGTTTCAGCCTTGTCAGCAGTATCATTTAAGGAAGCAATACCGTCATCTCTGTCTGTGATGATCTTATCGCCATTCTCATCGATACTCTTAGCAATTCTTTCCTTATAAGCCCTTACCTTTTTTCTGTAATCAGATACAGCCTTGTTATGATCCTGCAATGTTGCAGTAAATGCGTGTCCCTGTTTTGGAGAAACATCTTTAGCCACAAAATACAAAGCTTCAATATTGGCTGGATGCAAAGCTGCCTTAATTGATTTTTCACTTGGCATACAGATAGGTGTTGGAGGCAGACCATATCTTGAATAGGTATTGTAAGGAGAATCTGCTTTTAAATGATTTTTAGTGAGTTTTCCTGAAAAAACAGGACTTACACCATACATAACTGAAGGATCGGTCTGTAAACGCATGTTCTTTTTAAGACGATTTAAAAAGACCGCTGATACTTTTGATCGCTCCTCATCTAAAAAAGTCTCTTTCTCAATTAAAGAAGCTAAAATCAAAGCCTCATAAGGAGTTTTGATAAATTTATTTTCATCTCTGTTTTCCCACTCCTGTTTTAAATAACGAAGCTGTCTTATCATGCCTCTTTTAAACATATGAGAGAAAGGATCATTCTCATACATAGGGTATGTAGCAGGTGAGATTAAACCTTCTAAAGTCTTTTGAGGACCACCTATAAATTCTAATAACTCAGGCTTTTCAGCTAAAATTGCGCTCATATAATCCTGAGGCTTTTTGACATTCTTAAAGAAACTTTTATCTGAGTGTTTTCTTAATTTTGCCTTTTCTATGATTCTCTGAAGATTTGTTCCTTCTACAATGGCAAAGGTAGGATAGATCTTCTCTACCACGTTGCCTGTAACCATGTCCTTATAAATATCAATTAAAGTTTTTTTACCATCAACAAGGTAATCACCTTTCTGAATGGAATTGTATTCATCATGGAAATGAAGATAGATGCGATCGACAAATCGTTCAAAAGGATTTTTCACAAAATCCTCAAGAACTGCTGTTGAAGTGTAACCGGATTTTAAGCGGTATAACTGATGCTTGTAAACAGCAGGCTTATTTTCTAAAGAATATATAGAATAATAGGCAAAGCCCGCGATGAATGCTAAAAATAAACTACTTAATGCTGCAGTAACTGATAATAATATCTTTTCTTTTTTAATCATAATATGGAATTTTTTTAAACTGACCATCTATGATTATAGTAGATTTATATCGAGTTTGCAGATCAAACTTTATCAGCTTAGCTCTTAGCTAATAGATTTATTTATGGCTCTTCTTTGATTTTGCCTTTGATCTGATATTTAAACTGATTGCGGTTTTTATCAAGATCTTCATTTAAATTATGCAATAAAGTCCGGTAGTCATGGCCATCCTCAATGGTATTAGCACTACCTAGTACGCAATTTTGTTTTACTGCATAACTGTTGATGTACATAGTCTCTGACATTTTCTCTGTAATATCAGAGCATACACGCTCAACATCAATGGTGGTCTTGATATTCTTTAGGAATATTAAAATTTCAGCACCAATACGACATACCTTGTCATTGTAGCCGATGATTGATCCGATTGTTCTTGAGATCTCTAAAAGAACACTATCACCTGTTGAATAGCCAAAGGTATTATTAACCTGTTTGAAATGAACAAGTTCGAGTACAATAAGAGCGTGTTCTTGAGAGTTCTTAAGCTCTTTTTGCACTAGCTGCATAAAGGTTTCATGATTTAGTGTGTTTGTAAGTAAATCTACAGATTTTACCTGTTTAAACTTGAAGACAACCTCTACTAAAGAAATTGAGAGCACTAAAGTCAGAACATACATAAAGGCAAGTACAAGGTAATAGGTATTGTAAAAATCCAGTGACTCTGAGCGTGGCTTTACCTTTAAAGAAATATCCCAGCGCTGCTTACCTATAAACAGAGATTTCTGACGAATGGATTTATTGTTATACGTGAACAGACTGTTATCGCCACAGATAAAGTCATTGTTACCGTTATGAACAGCAGCTCTGATTGCATATAAGAATAAATCATCTTCAAAATTGAGTTTTACACACTCTAGGTATTTGTAAAAATCAACTACAACACCAATGTAGCCCCAGTATTTACCGTCAACATAAACAGCCTGTCGGTTAAGTACAATAGAATCATGTGTCTTTAATGAAAGTACAGGTCCCTGTACGATAACATCAGAAGGATTATTCTTTGCAAGTTTCTCATAGTGCTTAGAGTTTGAATCTGTGAAAAACTCCAGTGCAGCAGTTGTCTTTTTATCTTTTGGATAAATAACCGATACAACATCCTCAGGTGCTACTACATACGCAGTGACAAAAGAAGTGTTCTTATTATTGAAGAAAGCTAGCAAATCGGGTCGCATTAACTTTGATTCAATAAAGTCCTCAAGCTCACGAATTGAAATATCAGGATTCTTTGTAATTAAAGTATTGAGCCTGTTACAGTTATTGAAAACTATCTGATAATCACGAGTCATGGAATGGGTCAGATTTACCATTCTTTCAGCACCAATGGTACTGTTCTTTATGCGCAATACATTGTTGAAGGTAGAGGACATGATATTGGCGCAGATAAAAAACACAACGGTAATAGTAATTATCACTAATGTCTGAACCAAGTATTTGTATCTCTGAAATTTGCTCATAAAGTAGTCGTGTTATTTATAAAAAAATAATGGTTCTATACATCATAACCTAAACAGGATAACTTTTTTATATTCATATCGTTATTGTTATATGTAGATCAAATTTGGCGCGCACATCAATTAAATATACAGGTCATTTTATACATGATTTTATCGGCTTTTTTACTAGTGAGAAAAATCGCAAACAGTGGTAAAATACACCAAATTTTTTATGCTCAATTAAAGAAGGTAGAAAAAGGCTGATTACTATGGAAATGGATAAGACCTATACCCCTGAAAATTTTGAAAGCAACACCTATAAAAAATGGGAAGAAGACGGTTGCTTCAAACCTACATACGACAAAGACAAAGAATCCTTTTCAATTGCATTACCACCACCAAATGTAACAGGTTCATTACACATGGGTCATGCTTTCCAGCAGACCATTATGGATACACTTATCCGTTACCACCGCATGAAGGGTGATAACACCCTATGGCAATGTGGTACCGACCATGCCGGTATTGCAACTCAGATGGTGGTTGAGCGTAAACTTGCAAAAGAAGAAAATCTAACCCGTCACGATTTAGGTAGAGATGCTTTCATTGACAGAATCTGGCAATGGAAAGAACAGTCTGGCGGTACCATCACCAAGCAGATGAGACGTTTAGGTGCATCTGTAGACTGGTCACGTGAGCGCTTCACCATGGATGAGGGCTTATCACGTGCTGTTCTTGAAGTATTCGTACGTTTGTACGATGAAGATCTGATTTACAGAGGCAAGCGCCTTGTAAATTGGGATCCTAAACTGCGCACAGCTATTTCTGATCTTGAAGTTGAAAACAAAGAAGTTAAAGGCCACATGTGGCACATCAAGTACAAGTTGGCTGATGGTGTTAAGACTTCAGAGGGTAAAGATTATGTTCTGATTGCAACAACACGTCCTGAGACCTTATTAGGTGACTCAGCTGTTGCAGTTAACCCATCAGATGAGCGTTTCAAATCAATCGTAGGTAAGTTCCTAGAGTTACCTTTAGTTGGTCGTAAGATCCCTGTTGTAGCAGATATCCACGCTGATATGACTACAGGTACCGGCTGCGTTAAGATCACTCCAGCTCACGATTTCAACGACTATGCTGTAGGCAAGAGATGCAAGTTACCTATGTTCAACATCTTAACAGAAGATGCTCACATTCGTGACGAGGCAGAAACCTTCAATACCAACGGCGAGCCTACAACAGAAGTTTCAGGTTTCATCCCTGAGGCATACCGTGGATTAGACCGCTTTGCGGCACGTGACAAGATCTTAGAGGATTTAACAGCTCAGGGATTACTTGACCATATAGAAGATCATACCTTAGCACAGCCATTTGGCGATAGGGGCGGTGTACCAATCGAGCCTATGCTAACCGATCAGTGGTACGTACGTGCTAACGTTCTTGGCAAGCCAGCTGTTGAAGCTGTTAAAGACGGCAGAATCAAGTTCGTACCTGCTCAGTACACCAACATGTACTACTCATGGATGAATGACCTTCAGGACTGGTGCATTTCACGTCAGTTATGGTGGGGTCACAGAATTCCTGCATGGTATGATGAGAATGGCAAGGTTTACGTTGCAAGAAACGAAGAGGAAGTTCGTTCAAAGTACAACCTTTCAGCTGACGTAAAACTAACACGTGATCCAGATGTTCTTGATACCTGGTTCTCATCAGCACTATGGACCTTCTCCACTTTAGGCTGGCCAGACAATACCAAAGAGCTTGAGATGTTCCACCCAACATCAGCTCTTGTAACTGGTTTCGATATTATCTTCTTCTGGGTTGCACGTATGATCATGATGACCATGCACTTCATGAAGAATAAGGACGGCTCACCACAGGTTCCATTCAAGACCGTTTATGTAACAGGTCTTATCCGTGATGAGGAAGGCAATAAGATGTCCAAGTCTAAGGGTAACGTTCTTGATCCTTTAGACATGATCGACGGTATCGATAAAGAAACTTTAATTGCAAAGCGTACTGCTAATATGATGCAGCCTCAGATGGCTGAGAAGATTGCAAAACGCACAGCTAAACAGTTCCCTGATGGTATTGCTCCTCATGGTACCGATGCTTTACGTTTCACCTTATGTGCACTAGCTTCAAACGGCCGTGACATTAACTGGGATATGAAGCGTTTAGACGGTTACAGAAACTTCTGTAACAAGATCTGGAATGCTTCACGTTTCGTTCTTATGAATGTAAGCGAAATGAAGCTATCTAAGCCAAAAGAAGCAGATTTATCAGTTGCAGATAAGTTCATCCGTTCAAAGATGAAGACTGCAATTGCAAATGTAACTGCATCTATCAATGCATTCAGATTTGACCAGGTTGCATCTCACATCTATGAGTTCATCTGGAACGAGTACTGCGACTGGTATTTAGAGTTCACCAAGGCAATCTTAAAGTCAGATACAGCAACTGATGCACAAAAGAATGCTACAGCTTATACTCTAGTTGAAGTATTAGAGTCTCTAATGAGATTAGCTCATCCTGTAATGCCATTCCTAACTCAGACCATTTGGTTACAGACTGCTCCAATAGTAGGCAAGCTAAATGAGCAGCAGACTATCATCAATGCCCCATTCCCTGTTGAAGCTGACTTCGATGCTGATGAGCAGGCTGAAAAGGATATTAACTTCATTAAGGAATTTGCAACAACAGTACGTAACCTACGTGCTGAAATGAAGGTTGCTCCTTCAGTTAAGTTAGCTCCTATGATGCGTGGCGCTTCTGATGAGGAAAAGACCTGCGCAAAGAACAACTTCATCTTCATGGAAAACCTTGCAAACATCGAAATGATTAAGTTTGTATCTGAAGGTGAAGAGTTACCTCCATGCACAGCAAAACCTCTAGGCAATGCTGAAATCCTACTTGCTATGAAAGATCTGATTAACAAGGATGAGGAAATCAAGCGTCTTCAGGGCATGATTGATAAGCTTCAGGCTAACATCAAATCAGGTGAGAGCAAACTTTCAAATGAGGCTTTCGTGTCTAAGGCTCCTGCTAACATCATCGAAGGTGCTAAGAAGCAGTTAGAACTTAATAAGACTCAACTTGAAAAAGTTCAGGCACAGTTAAAGGAAATGAAAAGCTTATAATTTAGCTTAAAATTCTCTTTTAATTTATAATAGATCCCCAGAATAGTTCTCTATTTTGGGGATTTTAATTTTTGTTTTATGAAAAAATTTCTGCTTTTAATTGCCCTGTTCATGTTTGCAAATAGTTCTTTTGCTGTAACTGACAATTATCTCTGCTCTAAGTACACAAAGCTTAGAATCAATAGCGAAGAAAAAGTTCTTGCAGTCGGTATCAGACGTGTCTATACGAACTCCGTAGAAACTTATGTAATAGGTTATGGCACCCCTATCAAAGCATGGCTTAATAATATAAGAATCGGATCAGATCTGATCTCTAAAAGAAGAACTTTAAACTGTAATGGACAGCGAGTAGGACAAATCAGAGTCTATGATTTGTCATCTTTTAATATTGATACAGGTTTATTTTTAATAAGAAGTGCAGATAAAGAAGCTTCTACCTATATCGAAATCAACTAGCCTTGAAAACAAAATGTGCGTTAATTTTTAAAATTGTAAAAAAAAATCCAACCACAATTTTGAGAGTAACGCCCAATGCTTAGTATACAAGAATACTTAGAAAAATAATTCTTTCCTGGTTATAAAATCGCTGGTGTAATCGAAGATTCAAACACACCTCACATTGTCTTAGAACCTAAATCCTCTGGAGTATGCCAGGCTTGTGGCAGCAGACAGACAAATAAATATCTGCTCTAATAAAAATTCCTCTGCTACATGAAGTAAAACAGAGGAATTAAAAGTATTCTTAACAAACTCTTGTCAGTTATACTTTATCTAAAGCAGCATCTAAATCTGCGATAACATCTTCAACATTCTCGATACCAACAGATAGTCTTACTAGACCAGGGGTAATACCACACTCAATTAACTGAGCATCAGTAAGCTGTCTGTGTGTTGATGTTGCAGGGTGTAGCAGGCAGGTTCTGACATCAGCTACGTGAACCTCTGGAGATGCCATTACCACGCTGTCAATAAAGCGTGCACCTGCATCACGGCCGCCCTTTAGAACTAATGATAATACGCCTGAGCATAAGCCATCCTTTAAGTACTTCTTACCTAAATCATAGAATGGATCAGACTCTAAACCTGGGTAGATAACCATTTCAATCTTTGGATGATTCTCAAGGTGCTTTGCAACTACTAAAGCATTCTTAGAGTGCTTCTCAATGCGTAATGGTAAGGTCTCAATACCTAAGTTCAGGTAGAAAGCTCCCTGCGCTGTCTGACAGCAACCTAAATCACGCATGATCTGAACACGAGCTTTAACAATAAAAGCCTGTGGCCCAAATGCCTGTGAGTAGATTAAGCCATGATATGAATCGTCAGGAGTTGTAAACTCTGGGAATTTTGATGACTTAGCCCAATCAAATTTACCGCTGTCTACTACTACACCGCCAACCTGAACAGCATGACCATCTAAGTACTTGGTTGTTGAATGAACAACAATGTCAGCACCAAAATCAAATGGCTTGCATAAGATTGGAGTTGCAAAGGTATTGTCAATGATAAGTGGGATCTCGTGTTTATGGGCAATTGCAGCAAAACGAGAGATGTCAAAAACAGTTAATGCAGGGTTTGCAATGGTTTCACCGAAAACAGCCTTGGTATTTGGCTTAATCTTAGCCTCTACCTGAGCGTCGGTCTCTGACTGCTCAAAGAAATCTACATCAATACCCATGCGCTTGAAGGTTACAGCCATCAGGTTGAAGGTACCGCCATAAACAGTTGAGCTGCATAGAATTCTGTCACCTGCTTTTGCGATGGTTAGCACCGCAGTTAATGTTGCAGCCTGACCTGATGAAGTCAGCATTGCGCCTACACCACCTTCTAAAGCTGCAATCTTTTCCTCAACATGACCGCAGGTAGGATTACCAAGTCTTGTATAGAAATAGTTTGAGGTCTTCAGATCAAATAAGTCAGCAATATCTTTAGTGCTGTCATATCTGAATGTGGTGCTCTGCACAATTGGCATTACACGAGGACCAGCGTTTTCTGGGGTATAACCTGCGTGTAAACATAGTGATTCGTCTTTCATATATTCTCCTTAAAAGCTAATCATAAGATCTGTTGGTGATCTTTGTTTAATATCTTACCTCTAAGGCAATCCCTTCCTTGGAAGCGGGAAGGTTCTTTCATTCAGGTCGCTTCCAACTTCTTGCAAAGCTGTTGCGCCATTTTTATTTAAAAATTCTATTATTTCTTCAACAATGTATTCAGGAGCTGATGCGCCTGCACTCAATCCAACAGAGGATACTCCCTCAAGCCAAGATAAATCAATTCCTGAGCTGTCATCCACAAGATAAGCTCTTGTACCCTGAGACTCTGCAACTTCACGCAGTCTGTTTGAATTAGATGAGTTTGCACTGCCTGCTATAAGCACTACATCGCTGATTTTTGCAAGCTCTCTGATTGCGTTCTGTCTTACCTGAGTGGCTTTGCAGGTGTCTGCATCCCTTGGTCCCTGAATATTAGGATACTTTGCTCTTAATGCTTTTAATGTCTTTGCTGTTTCATCAGTTGACAGTGTTGTCTGTGTTGCAAAGCAGGCATTGTTGCCATCAATATCTAAGGCCTCTACGTCAGCCTCACTGATAATCACGTGAACTTTGCTCTTATCACCTGTGTACTGTCCAACAGTGCCTAATACTTCCTGATGGCCTTTATGACCGATAACTACAGCGTCAATTCCACAGTCAGCGGCACGATTGATTTTAGTGTGAATTACCTGTACCACAGGGCAGGTTGCATCAATAATATGAAAACCACGTGCTTGAGCCTCATTGTGAATCTCCACGCTCACACCGTGAGCTGAGAAAATCAAAACGCAGCCTTCAGGGGCTTCATCTAAAGTCTCAATAAAATGGGCACCTATTTTTCTTAAGTTTTCAACAACATGCTTGTTATGAACCACTTCATGCAATACCCAGACCTTATCCTTTCCGAATAATTCCAGGGCTTTAGTAACAGTTGCAATAGCTCTGTTAACACCTGCACAGGTTCCTCTTGCTTTAGCAAGGTTGATGGTAAAGCTCACTATTATTCCTCTTTTCCAAACAGGCCAATAATCACTAATAAACCTGCACCTACGCATACAGCAATATCTGCTACGTTAAAGACAGGATAGTAATAGGAAAAACTCTCAGTCTTGATGAAGAACAGTAAAAAATCAATAACGTAGGATAAAAGCACTCTATCGATTAAATTACCTAACGCTCCACCAATAATAAAAGAAATAGCAAGACATGTCCATTTCTTTTTCTTCGAGGTTCTAAATAAGGAAACCAGCAAAACAGCTGTAATTGTCAGTGCTACCACAATAAAGAAGTATCTCTGCCAGCCGCCGCTTGAAGCTAAAAAGCTAAAAGCTGCACCTTCATTTCTAACATAAATAATGTTAAAGAAAGGAGCTACTCTAAAACCGATTTCATTTAGAGGAATATTAGCTACAACCAGATACTTTGTTATCTGGTCAAGCACTATTACAAGCAAGCTCCATAAAAGGAACTTGCTACCATTTTCTTTTACAAATAATGACATACTAAGCAAAGTGTCTTGATTCACCAGCAGTCTTAATGTTCTCTACACAGCGAGAGCATAAGCCTGGATAGTTAGGATCAGCATCAACATCATCTTCGTAGTGCCAGCAACGCTCGCACTTCTTAGCTGTTGACTTGCTTACAGTAAATGAACAATCGATTACTTCTGACTTGATAGCATCAGCAGGTGCTTCTTCGTCAGTTACGATTGCCTTTGAAGTGATAAGAACAAAACATAACTCATTCTCTAACTTCTGTAAGTCTTCCTTTAACTGGCCCTTTGTAAAGATCTTAACATCAGCCTCTAGTGAACCACCGATTACGCCGTTATTACGAGATGTTTCAATTGCCTTGTTAGCCTCGTTGCGGAAAGCTAACATGCGCTGCCAGTAATCTGAGTTGAAGGTAGATGCCTCGTCTAACTTCTCTAACTTATCATACCAGGTCTGAGTGAATACGAACTCTCCGCGCTCACCAGGCATCTGCTCCCAAGCTTCCTGAGAAGTGAATGATAGAACAGGTGCGATCCAGCGAACAAGAGCCTCAGCAATCTTGTATAGAGCACTCTGGCATGAACGACGTGCAGCACTATCAGCCTTAGCAGTGTACTGTCTGTCCTTGATGATGTCTAAGTAGAATGAACCTAACTCAATTGAGCAGAAGTTCATCAGAATCTGAACAACCTTGTGGAAGTCGTAGTCATCGTAGCACTTTAATAACTCTTCCTGAGTCTTAGCTGCAAGTGATACTGCCCACTTATCTAGCTCAACCATGTCTTTAAACTCAACCATATCAGTGCTTGGGTTAAAGCCGTTTAAGTTAGCTAATAGGAAACGGATGGTATTACGTACACGACGGTATGCATCAGCTGAACGCTTGAAGATTTCGTGAGATACAGCCATATCACCTGTGTAGTCGTTTGATGCAATCCATAGACGTAATACATCAGCGCCTAGCTTATCGATGATCTCCTGTGGAGCAATAACATTACCTAAAGACTTTGACATCTTGCGGCCCTGACCGTCAACGGTGAAGCCGTGGGTTAGAACCTGCTTGTATGGAGCCTTATCTTTAGTTGCAACAGATAGCATTAGAGAAGACATAAACCATCCACGGTGCTGATCAGAACCTTCAAGATATAGATCTGCGCTGTTGCCCTTAAACTCAGGACGCTTATCAACTACTGAGAACTGAGTTGAACCTGAATCGAACCAAACGTCTAATGTGTTTGGATCCTTGTGGTATAACTTAGCTTCCTCAGCGCCTACCAAATCCTCAACCTTGATATCCCACCAAGCCTGAATACCGTCTTTCTCAACAGCCTTAGCTACCTTCTCAATGATTTCAGGTGTATTTGGATGAATCTCACCTGTCTCATTGTTAATTAGCACTGCACATGGCATACCCCATGTTCTCTGACGAGAAATACACCAGTCGGTACGCTGCTTAACCATTGCTTCGATGCGGTTCTGGCCCCATGCAGGGATCCAGCGTACGCCCTTAATCTCTTCTAAAGCTCTTGAACGTAAGCCCTTGTTATCCATTGAAATGAACCATTGTGAGGTTGCGCGGAAGATAACAGGAGTTTTGTGACGCCAGCAGTGTGGATAGCTGTGAACGATTTGCTTTGATTTTACTAAAGCGCCTTTATCCTTTAATACTTCAATTACTTTAGGATTTGCCTTTAATACGTTCTGACCTGCAAAGTATTCAACGTCATCCTTAAAGCAGCCATCAGGTCCTACTGGATTGAAAATCTCAAGACCGTATTTAACTGAAACATTGTAATCGTCAAGACCGTGACCACCAGCGGTGTGAACGCAACCAGTACCAGCCTCTAGGGTTACGTGAGCACCTAAAATTACAGGTACTGTGAAATCTAGGAATGGGTGAGCAAAACGCTGTAACTCAAGTTCTTTGCCAGAAACGTCGTCGCCAAGCAGTGAATACTCTTCAATGCCGCACTCTTTCATTACAGTCTCAACAAGCTCAGTTGCCATGATAAAGCGCTCTGCACCCTTCTCTGTCTTAACCTGAACAAGACTGTATCTTAACTGATCATTCATACAGATTGCGCGGTCTGCAGGTAAGGTCCATGGAGTGGTAGTCCAGATTATACATGAGATAGGACCTTCGCCTTTTCCCTGTGCACCAAAGGTATTTAAAACCTTTTCATCATCTGTTGAAGCAAAACGTACATAGATTGAATCTGATTTAACATCTGCGTACTCAACTTCTGCTTCAGCTAGAGCTGACTGACAGTCCATACACCAGTAAACTGGCTTTAAGCCTCTTACGAAATGACCGTTTGCGATAACTTTACCTAAAGCGCGTAAAGTATCTGCCTCAGTCTGATAATTCATGGTTAGATATGGATTATCCCAGTCACCGATTACGCCTAAACGCTTGAAATCCTTTCTCTGACCGTCAACCTGACTTTGAGCATACTTGCGGCACTCTTTACGGAACTGAGCAGCATCAACCTTAACACCTGGCTTGCCCACTAAACCTTCTACCTTAACTTCGATAGGTAAACCGTGACAATCCCAGCCAGGGATATAAGGAGCATCAAAACCAGATAGAGTCTTTGACTTGATAATAATGTCCTTTAAAACCTTGTTAATAGAGTGACCGATGTGAATATTGCCGTTTGCATATGGAGGTCCATCATGCAAAATAAACATATTTGCGCCAGCACGTGCTGCACGGATTTTCTTATAAAGGTCACGCTTTTCCCAGTCTTCAAGCATTGCAGGCTCTCTGTTAGCCAGGTTGCCACGCATAGGGAAAGCGGTATCAGGAAGGTTTAAAGTACTTTTATAATCAGCCATTTTTTTTGTCTACCAAACAAATTATTAAAATTCGTCAAAATCATCTTTTAAAAGAATACCCCTAGCACTTTCCATATCGTGGAAAAGGTGTTCTTTTAAAACGTCTAAATTACTAAATTTTTCTTCATCGCGAATCTTCTTTAAGAAAAAGACTCTGATGCTCTGACCATACAGGTCACGATGAAAATCAAAGAGATGAACCTCAAGCAGAGCCTTCTTCTGGCCTGGAACTACTGTAGGTCTGTAACCTACATTAGCCATACCATTTGACAGTCCATATCTTGTTAAAACTCTTACAGCATAAACGCCTGTAATCGGGCTTACTCTGCGGTTGATGTTTACATTAGCTGTCGGAAATCCAATGGTTTTTCCTATCTGATTTCCTCTAACTACAATTCCTGACATTGAATAATATCTGCCAAGAGCTTGTCGCGCTAAATCTAGTCTGCCCAAAGCCAAGTACTCGCGAATTTTGGTACTTGAAATGCGTTCATGGTTTAACATAACGCGGTCAATAGCACTAGCTTCCATTCCAACAGTTGCACCTATTCTTTTAAGATCTTCTATGGTGTTCTTTCCACCCTGTCCGAAATTAAAAAGAGAGCCAACAGTGACGCTCTTTACCCCAAGCTTGTCATGAAGTAAATCAATCACGTACTCATCAGCACTCATAGAGGCAAAATCTCTGTTGAATTTCATGCAGAAAACAATCTTTACACCCAGAATTTCAAATGCCTGCAGTTTGTCTCTTAATGAATAGATCCTGGCCGGATGCTTATCTGTTGAAAAGAACTCTAAAGGTTGAGGTTCAAAAATCATGACAGCTGGTGTCAGATTCATTTCCCTAGACTTTTTGCGCATGCATTCAATTACAGCCTGATGCCCAATATGCAAGCCATCAAAGTTTCCGATAGCAATGGCAACTCCATTTGGAGTTCCCTTAAAATCGGACAGACAGCGAATTAAACGCATTAGGTATTTCCCAGATTGAAATTAACTTTCTACATGTACTCAAAAGCGCAGTAAATAACACTTTTAAAGTGATAATTATATATTAAATTGCAGTAATTTTTATTTTTTTCTTGCTTAGAATAAAGTCTTTAAATTTCAATACGTTAAAAAATTAAAGGATTAATAAGTATTGCTGTTTATAAAAAGTAATGTAAAATATTGCGCAAATATTGGTGTTCTACTTTAAAAATCAAAAAAAAATTGTTAGAATACAATGATTATGTGCCACCTCATGACGGAATGTGGCAATTGTTTAAGATTTCAGGAGCTATTTGTGCCTAATATTAAGTCTGCAAAGAAGCGCGTTCTTGTTTCCGAGAAAGCTCGTCAGTGTAACGTTGCTGCACGTTCAAAGATGCGCACTTTAATTAAGAATGTTATCAAAGCTGTAGAAGCTGGTGAAAAAGAGTCTGCAAAGAAAGCATTTGCTATTGCTGAGCCTGTTTTAGACAGAGCAGCATGCAAAGGACTTGTTCACAAGAATAAAGCAGCTCGTCATAAGAGCGTACTATCAGCTAAGATCAAGGCTATGAACTAGTCTTAATTCTGGTTGATAAAGAAACCTCGATTTAATATCGAGGTTTTTTTATGCCTAAAATCAGCCTTTTGTTTCTGAAAACAAAAAGGCAGGAGAAGTTTCCTTATCCTGCCTCAATAGAGATTAAATATCCTTTACTGTGGCTTTACTTCGTTCACAAGCTCATTGCCTGCAAAAAATGCCTGAGCGTTTTGTAATGTTGTATTTACAATATTATCCATAGCTTCTGTTGTAAAGAATGCCTGGTGAGATGTAATTAACACGTTGTTCAAGCTCATTAGTCTGATTAGGTTATCATCGGTAATGATGTGGTCTGAACGATCCTGATAGAAGTAATCATGCTCTTCTTCATACACATCAAGAGCAGCTGAACCTACCTGACCTGACATTAAACCTGCTAATAAATCCTTAGTATCAATTAGAGGACCACGACCTGTATTGATGATCATTACGCCCTTCTTCATCTTATCAATAGATTCTTTGTTGATAAGGTGTCTGTTGTCTGCTGTAAGTGGGCAGTTTAATGAAATGATATCTGACTGAGCGTATAACTCGTCTAAGGATACATACTTAATGCCTGATGCCTTTTCATACTCTTTATCCTCGAATACATCATAAGCAATAACCTTAATACCAAAGCCCTGAAGAATACCAATAAGTACACGGGCAATCTTACCTGTACCGATGATACCTGCTGTTCTGCCGTATAGGTCGAAACCCATTAAGCCGTGAAGAGCAAAGTTACCTTCACGAGTACGTGTGTAAGCTCTGTGAGTCTTACGGTTTAAGGTAAGGATTAGTGCTACAACATACTCTGCAATTGCGTGTGGAGAATAAGCAGGAACTCTAACTACTCTGATACCTAATTCTTTAGCAGCATGCAGATCAACATTGTTGAAACCGGCACAACGTAGAGCTATAAGCTGTACACCGTTTTCTTTTAACTTTTCTAGTACAGCTCTGTCTGCTCTGTCGTTTACGAAGATACAGACTGCGATAGCACCATGAGTTTCATCAGCATTATTGATATCTAAGTAACTGCGGTGATAGATAAGCTCAAAACCATAATTTTTAGCTTCATTGATATCTGTAAAAGCATGTCTATCGTAACTGTGAGTACCAAAAAATACTATCTTGTTTTTTTCCATATTATCCCCGATTCGAGTCTTTGTCCGTAGTAGTTCCCAAGGCTTTTATTCAGTTTTGCTTTTTAGCCGGGTTATTTTTAATACCTCCATTTTAGAGCAAAATTTGAGCTAGTTCATAATTTTATCATACCCAGGTCCTTAAGAGTTTTTTCTTTTAAAGCCTGGTTGGTTCACGATCTGCCACAAAAGTAATGGCAGATCTTTAATTAACAATCGATCTCGCTGAGATGGCTTTGAGCGTTTACA
>JAAYPN010000037.1 GCA_012519775.1 Aeromonadales bacterium
CTTCTAACAGATACTGGAGAATGTCAAGGACTCCGCTAATCAACAAAGCCCTAAGTAAGAAAACACTGCTTGAAGAAGGATGGTTTAGTATTAGTCTAGTTGAAGGTCAGAGCTAATATTTAGGCTCCAACCTTTTATTTTTTGGGAAACGCCGTATGCCGAACGGCACGTACGGTGTTGTGAGAGGAGTGAGAGTTAAGCTCTCCTCCTACTCGATTAGGCCTTGTTAGGCTTTGGAATGATAAGTGATCCTAAACCTGCAAGTGTGATATATATTGCTACAGCAATCATGGTAGCTTCAATTCCATAGATATCGCCAAGACGTCCCATAATAGGAGCTACGAGTCCACCGATACTCATAGAAAGACCAACAGTAATACCTGTTGCCATACCTACATGATTACATAAGAACTTCTGCCCTAAGGCAACTGAAGGCGACATTGCCGCAAAGAAGAAAAAGGCAAATGGTAGCAGACAAACAGTTGCACTAATGCTGTTATCACAAAAGATAAAGCTGCAAATGAATGGAATGGAGGCTAGAGATGCCACTTTTACCAGATTGTTGTAACCGATTTTATCTGACATAGTGCCACCTATAAATGTGGCAAGAGCGCCAACAGCACCGATACAGCCGTTTAAAAGAGTTGCAATTTCATCCTGCACATTAAGCTCATGCATGTAATAAAGAGCAATAAATGAACTGAAGGTAAACCAGCCTGCTGAGCGAATGAAAAGTACCGCCATTAAAATTAAAAAGCCTTTTACATTCTCAGAGTCCTGACTCTTTCCTTGTGCCTTTTTATTTTTAAGTTTAACTTTGGTGCAGGCAATAGTATAGTAGCGGTTTTTCATCATATAAATGCTGATAATGATAATACCTGGTATACATAAGGCCAGAGTAGCATTAAGACCAAAGAGCATAAATAAGGCTGTAAAGTAGAATGGACCAAAGGCCATACCGGCATTACCGCCTAATGAGAAGATGGAAAGACTCTTACCAAGTTTTACGCTGCCAAAGACGTTGGTCATCTTGGCGCCAGCTGGATGGAAGAGAGAACTTCCAATACCGTTAATGCCGACTAAAACATACAGCAGCACCTGATTCTCAACTACTCCAAGGAACATCACACCTAAAAAGGCCATAAATATACCGATACTCATGATATAAGGTCGGCTTCCTGAATCTACAAGCATACCTGCAATCGGTTGAACAATCGCATTTAAGATAGTGCTTGCCATCATTAAAAGCGCAACGGATGCCAAGCTTTCTAATTTGCCTTCCTGATACATGTATGCAAAGATAATAGGCAGTGCACCACTACAGATGTCCATTGCAAAGTGACCGAACATGAAATAGTAGTTTTCTTTTGCAGAAATTATCATTTTCAAGCCTCAAAAAAATTGGTGTAGCATCGCTGAACCATCTGATAAGATTTTTAAGTCTTATTACTTGCGTGTAGCTGCTTTCATGCTGCTCACATATGCCTGAATTTTTTCAAGCATAACAGGTACATTATCAAGATTATCCTGAATAATCTTCTCACAGGCTGAACCTGCAATTGCACCCTTAGCACCAGTCTCTAAAGCCTGTTTAACATGCTCAGGAGTTGAAATGCCAAAGCCTAAAACAGGAGTAGCACCATGGTTGTTTAGAATATGGTTGATAATTCTTACTGGCTTACCAAAGGCGTTCTCAGTGCCTGTAATACCAAAGCGTGATAATACATAGGTATATCCTTTAGAATGTTTTACGATTTCATCTAAAACAGCATCTGATGCATTAGGTGGAGCAATAAGTACGGTGTCTACACCATACTTTTTAGCAGTAGCTTCAAAGTCACCGCTTGTGTGAAGCATATTGCATGGAATATCAGGAATTAAAACACCATCGATACCTGCATCTGCTGCATCTTTAAAGAACTTATCTACACCACGTGCAATCACAACATTAGAGTAAACTAAAATGCCGATAGGAGTTTCATCATCTTCTTTTCTAATCATAGAAATCAGTTTAAAGAAGTCATCTGTAGTTGCACCGCTTTCAAGAGCGCGCTTATCTGAGTGCTGAATTACAGGACCGTCAGCGCATGGGTCAGAGAATGGGAAACCTAACTCAAGAGCATCGGCACCACCTTTTAGAAGAGCTTTTAAAATCTTAAGTGAAGTATCAAAATCAGGATCGCATAGAGTTACGTAAGGTAAAAAGGCGCCTTCATTTTTAGCTGCTAATTTAGCAAAGCGATTTTCAAAACGAGTTGTCATTTGTCTCTCCTTACTTTGTTAACTCTAGATTGTCTGTGTGAATGCCTGTTTCATCAATGCAGCCTTTCTGCTCTAAAACATTAGATGCATTGAAGATATCCTTATCGCCACGACCTGATAGGTTTACTACAAGGATCTGTTCTTTTTGTGGATTCTCTCTCATTAAACGAAGAGCATAGGCAAGAGCATGTGATGACTCAAGAGCAGGAATAATACCTTCTTGCTGAGATAGCTCAACGAAAGCCTCAAGAGCATCATCATCAGTTGCACCAACATACTTTACGCGACCTGTTTCGCCTAAATATGCATGCTGTGGACCTACTGATGGGAAATCAAGACCTGCTGAGATTGAGTATGACTCGTTAATCTGGCCATCTTTAGTCTGCAGATTCTTTGAGTAGGCACCAAAGAAGATACCCTCATCACCTTTGGCAATGGTACCGCCGTGTTTTGGAGTGTTAATGCCAAGACCATATGGCTCAACACCAAATAGAGGAACATCAGTATCTAAAAAGTCTGTGAACATTCCGATAGCATTTGAACCGCCGCCTACAGCTGCGATACATGCATCAGGAAGACGACCTTCTTCCTCTAGGATCTGCTGATGAATTTCCTCACCGATTATCTTCTGGAACTCACGTACGATGGTTGGGAATGGGTGTGGACCTGCTGCTGTACCAATCATGTAGTGAGTGGTCTCAAAGTTTGCAGCATAATCACGTAAAGCCTCATTACAAGCTTCTTTTAGTGTAGCTGCACCAACCTGTACTGGTATAACCTCAGCGCCCATTAAGCGCATTCTAAATACGTTTGGCTTTTGTCTTTGAGTATCGGTAGCACCCATGTAGATACGGCACTTAAAGCCTAAAAGAGCACAGATAAGAGCGGTTGCTACACCGTGCTGACCTGCACCTGTCTCTGCAATAATATGGGTTTTACCCATACGCTTTGCCAAAAGTGCCTGACCTAAAACCTGATTGGTCTTGTGAGCACCGCCGTGAAGTAAATCCTCACGCTTTAGATAAATCTTAGTTTTAGTACCTTTGGTGATGTTTCTGCAAAGGGTAAGTGGAGTAGGACGACCTGCATATTTGTTTAATAAATCGGTTAACTCCTTTTTAAATGAAGGATCGTCTCTGCATTCTACGAAAGTTTTCTCTAGTTCATCTAAGGCAGGTATTAAAACCTCTGGAACATACTGTCCGCCGTATTTGCCAAAGAATGGATTTAAAATTGTCATGGTAGTCTCCGAATATTAGTAA
>JAAYPN010000007.1 GCA_012519775.1 Aeromonadales bacterium
AAATTGTATATGAAATGAACCTATCAAAAAGTAATTACATCTTCATTTGGCCTTTTAGAGTCATATTCATCTTATCTGCAATAGAGAGTATAAGACTATTCCTTTTCACTATATATTTTTGAATTTTCATATCTTTTATACAAACTGATAAATTTTATAACCTATACTTAAAGTGCAATGCGATATTGATATAATCAAAGTGCACAAACTTAAAGGATGACCAATGAATAAAATTCTGTTACTTGCAGCTGCACTTGCAGTTGTAAATGTCGGCATCGCATTTGAGCTTGATAATTTTGCAATCAGCGATGATGACAATCCCCATAGCTACGGTACGACAAGTTCAAATTATGCTATCAACGGTTATTATGATGAGGATAATCAGAATTCCGAAACTATAGGAAATGTAAAGCACGATTATAGACAGGGGATACAATCAAACGAAAACTCTGAAGGACAGTCTTTAAAACTTCAGGGAGTAAGTAAGGATGATCTTGAAGATCTGTATTTTGGCAGGAAACTGCTAAAAGAAAGCAGAAAGTAAAAGGTCCAAAGCAAGTGTTATTTAAATGAAGTTGCCTCAAAATCAGCCTCATTTTTTTTACTTTTAAGGTAGCTTATTTTGTATGGCTATAAAAGATAAGGTCGATTATCGAGACTATAAAGGACAGAAACTAACTAATCTTTGAGTAGTATTCTTCGCACATAATAGGCTTACTGTAGAAGTAACCCTGGATTTCGTCACATCCAAGCTCTTTTAGAATATCATTCTGTTCCTGTAACTCAACGCCTTCAGCAATTGTTTTAATGCCAAGCTTTTTACATGCATCAATAAGCACACTCAAAATTGTAGTTAGCTTCTCATTATCTTTTTTCACAAGATTATCAATCAGCTTCTTATCGAACTTAACTTCATTAACCGCTAAATCAGCTAAGGTATAGATGTTAGCGTGAGCTGTACCAAAATCATCAATAGAGATGTTAAAGCCTTCTTTTGATAACTGTTCTGTTACAGCAACAAGTTCCTGGTGACGTGCTGTACTTGTGTGCTCAGATACCTCAAGAGGGATCAAATCATAAGACAGGTCGTACTTATCCATAATTAACTTAAGCTTAATATCAAACTCAGGTCTTACGATAGTATGTCTTGAGAAGTTGCATGACACAGGAAGAACCCTCTTACCAGCATCTAACTGATTACGCATTCTTCTGCAGATTGTTTCAAAGACATAATAATCAATAAAATGGGTAAAATGCGCTGATTCTAGAGCAGGAATGAAGTCATCAGGCGGAATAACTGCACCGTTGATAATCAGACGAACCAGAGCTTCAGCGCCTGAAATCTGGGCCATCTTGCCCTGAATTTTGAATTTTGGCTGATACAGAACCTTGAAACAACCATTATCAATCAGCTCCTGAATACGAGCAGGCTCAATAATGTTCAGTACAAAATCATTTTCCTTACGATATCTGTTAATATCCTTTTCATTGCAGTGTTCACGGTAGAATAACTTCTTCTCGTTGTACATATCTGTTTCTGCAATATTCAGAGCAGAATTGATACCAAGACCTGTTTTTGTCCAGTGTGAACCTACAGATACAGAGAATCCCTTGTCAGAAGTCATAAATGCCTTAATCATATCTGACAATACAATGAAATCGTGTTCTTCAATATTAGGATATATACCAATGAACTCATCACCACCGGTACGATAGATGTAATCGTTATTGTGTAAAAGCTGCTTTAATAATGAAGCTGTTTTTATAAGAATGGTGTCACCGTTTTTAAGACCTAAGGTAGAGTTAATCTGTTTCAGGCCATTAACGTTAAAGAATAAAACACCAATATTCTCTGATGAAGCCAAAGCATTAACGTCATTTAACAGAGATTTTCTGTTCTTTAGCTTTGTTAATGAGTCACGGTTAGATACGATAGCAAGATCAGTACTTAATGATCTGTATGAAATAGCACTTGATATCAGAATGCCGATTGAATGAAGCACTGACATTGATTTTTTAATCAGATCTTCTTGTGGATTTACAAGAACAACAGCACCTACGTACTTATCATCGCTGTATAAAGGTATAAAGAATAATCTGCAGTTATTCTTTTCACATTCGTACCAGCAAGTACCTCTGTCTTTAATTGTAAGATTTAGCAGTTCTTCATCAAGCTCTTTAAAATCTGAGCCTTTTTTATTGTGACCAATCCAGATTTGAGAACGTTTAAAGCGTTTTGAATTATGTTGATTTTTAGAATTTAATTCTGAAGCGTCTGTGTTTTTACTTACTGGTAAAAATTCATATATTGCACAGAAAGACGCTTTAACATCATTACCAAGACATTCAATGTATCTGTATATCTGAACGTCTGGATTCATTACATTTTTAATGAAGATATTGGCATATGGAGCAAGTAGAACATCGTGAGATAGAGGTTCATTGGTTGCAAGTCTATCATCAATAAGATCTGCGCTTTTTTTAATAGCGATGTTGACATTGTAAGTCTTATTATAGATATCAATAGTATTTGATTTAATTATGTAATTGCTACTTAATTTTGATTCAAGTAGGGAAGTTACAAAGAATCTATCACCGATAGCATGGTTTGCGCTGCATTCAGAACAAGGTTTATCACGATTGCAAAGTACTTTGTGGCAGGTGCCAACAAATGAACCGTCAATGCCTAATTCATTACATAAAGGCTTGTTTATATAAACAATGTTCTTAGAAATGGAATCTGTAATAAAGATGAAATCATCAATATTATCAAGGAGGAGATCAGCGATTTCGCTAACGTCAAATGAACAGGATGAATTATAGATAACATCGTCCAGGTTTTGAAAATCCATACTAGACTGAAATTCATCAGGAAGAGATATGTCTTCTAGGATATCTGCTGTAGTAGTTGTGTCTACTATGTTTCTTTTCATCTGTCTAATCGCTATCGTGTAATTATATATCCATTATATTTATTAAGTATCGTAAATGCCTATCAATCTAACATAGGTCCAAAGTGTTATCTGCTAAGGGATTCACGCTTTATAACATTTATATTATCTTATGCACGGCATTTGTAAATAGCCAAACATCAAAAAAACACCAAATCATCACATAAAAATGGAATATGAACAAAAATAAATGAAGATTTTAAGATTGTTACTTGTTTTCTTAGATAAAAAAATCGCAACAGTTGAAGCATCTATATTTGCGAGAATCTAATTCCTGCGGAATAAATAAAAAAATCATTTTCTGAAAAAGCACCTTACAATTCATTAAATGATTTTGATGCTGCTGTTAATTAAATTCAATTTCCCATATTTAATTAAATAAATCATGCCTCATTTAGTATTAGTTATTTCAAATATCAAACTATGTAGTTTGATATATAGAATTTCACATAATATAAATTATGCGTAGTTGTAAGAGTATTAAAGCATATCTCATTTTGCTCACGTAATATGAAATTTTTCACTAATCAGAATTTAATACCGGCAAACAATTATGAATACCGGTATTTTTATGAATAATTTTGATTTACGGGTATTTCTTAATTTGATATCCCCATTTCTTTTAGAATATAAGGACCAACATAATCTCTACCCCAGACACTTAAATGACCGTGATCAGAATGTAGAGGAAAACCATTATCATTTAGCAATTTACAGTAATCTCCTTTACAAATGATCTTATTTATATCAATTACTTTAAGATTTACGTGCTTATCTGCAATTTCTGTCAATTTTGAATTTACTCTTTTAATATCAGATTGCGATGACACATTTATGCTATACCCTTTGTTTTTACATAATTCTAAATTTTTAAATCTTAATTTTTGGAAATAATTATTTTCATTTATTTGTTTATTTTTGTATAAAAAACATACCTCTGGTAGCGAAGGATTAATTTCATAAGGTTGCGACAATATGTAAAATTCTTTGTTAGGATAATTTTGAGCAAGCTCTTCAATTGACTCTGTAATCAGATTTAAGTTTTTATTAAAATTATTCTCTACTCGCACATATGCAATGAATCTCTGAGAGATTAGAACTTTATCTGCCATATTTTGGGTTAAAGCTTTATTTAAATTATCTAATTTTAAAGTTGATTTATCTACTCTGTTCCAATTAAAAGTTAAGCAAAATTTGCTAAAACATAAACTAGAATCTCTAATTAAACCAATAATATTAGTATGATTTCTTAGATATGGAATATATTGTCTTGCAAATGAGTCCCCATATACAATTATCGATTCTTTGCTACTTGGATGTATAAATTTTTGAATTTCATAGGATGAATCAATTCCAATTCCTCCAAAATATCGTTCAAAAAAATTACGATTATCAATTTTAGAAAATATTTTCTTGTTATCTAAATTGTTAAATGAAATAACGCAAATTGAAACCATTGCAATAAATAGTGCTATAGCCTTAAATCCCCTATACCTTCCATATCTAAGTTTCGGCTCTACAAAATAGAAGGTAATTATCGCAAATATAATTGAGCTAAATACCATTGCAACTCTTACTAGTACTGATGGTTCCTGCCCATAAAAAATATAAGCAAATGATAGCAATGGCCAATGCCATAAATATAGTGGATAGCTAATAAGTCCAAAGAATACAAATACCTTGGAGGAAAGAATTATCTTATTTATAAATGCATCTGGACCAGCTGCGATAATTAGCAAAGCGCCAAATACAGGAAGTAAAGCTCGTGAACCAGGAAATCTAGGTGATTGTGTAATTGTAAAATAGCTAACAATAATCAGTATTAATCCTACTATACTAATTAAATTTGTAATAACGCATTTCTGATTATCTGCTTTATTAAAGAATTTTAACAAGAGATTGTTATTTACTTTGTTTCTTAATCTTTCAAGGAAAAAACAATGGTAATTTACGGTATAAGCTAAAACAGCTCCAATACTTAATTCCCAGAATCTGGTCCAAGGCATATAGAATGAGCGAAATCTTATATTAATAAAGTAAGAAATTACTGTGAGTACAATAACAGAGCCAAGGATGTTGATATTAAATCTGTATAGTATCCATAGTAGTATTGGAAAAACAATATAAAACTGCTCTTCCACACCTAAAGACCATAGGTGAAGTAAAGGCTTTGCATTTGATGCTACATCAAAATAATTACCTGATTCTTTGTACAGAATAATGTTTGAAATGTATGTTGAGCCACCAAATACATGTTTATAAAGACGCTGCAACTCATCAGGAAGTAACATTGAGTTACCTATAAGTAAACAGGTAACCAAAACAAAAATTAAAGCTGGAAATATTCTTCTGATACGTCTTGAATAGAAATCAACGATTTTAATCTTTCCCGGATAATCTTGATTAAAGAGATTTCTATATAGAATTGATGAAATTAAAAAACCTGATATTACAAAGAAAATATCTACACCAACAAAACCGCCCTTAATTATCGTTGGAAAAGCATGGTAAATAACTACAGCTAAACAAGCTACTGCTCTTAAGCCATCTATATCAGGGCGATACCCCTTCCCGGACTTATTAACTAATTGATTTATAGACATTATTTTACTCTTTTTAAAATTATTATTTTTTTTTAATTTATTGATTAAATACTCAGAAGCTTTTGCACATGCACTTTTACAGATAAGTCATATAAAATAGAATCTGTATTTATAATATTATTAGCATTAACATTCTTTAATGAACACAAGTTATCCATAAGTTTTGCAAATGAATCTTTATCTTTTCTTGAAAACTTATTTACAGCAGGTTCTTTTAATACTTCACAGCATCCAATGTTATCTGCAAGCACTGTTGGTGTTCCACATAAAACACTTTCAATGCCAATAAGGCCAAATGGCTCATAACTTGACGCTAAAATTGAATAGTCACAGGCTTGGTATAGTTCTTCAATATTACTTACGTAACCTAATGATCTGATATTCTTACAGGGATTTTCAAGAGATCTTCCAACAACAAGCAATTCTGTATTTTTGTCGGTTTTACTAAAATAATCCATTAAAAATGGAAGGCCTTTTCTTTCATGACCTGATGAAGGAAACAGAAAATACATCTTATCTTTTTCAAGATCGTACTTCTCTCTTAGCTTTAACTTATCATCATTTGATACTGGATGGAATTTTTCAGAGTTTACTGGCGGATAAATTACATGAATTTTATCTGGATTTAAACCATATAAATTTACAAGCTCATTTTTTACTAGTTTTGAATGAGCAACAATACATTTAACGTCGTTATAAGTTTTTCTTTCAAAAGATGTTCTTATTTTATTTAATAGACCTTTATTCTCTTTATTTATTGCTCTTAAATAGCCTATATTGGTACCACCGCATAAAATGACGTCGCTTGCACTGTTTCTACAGCAACCAAAGACGATATCTAAATTCAATTTCTTTTTTTTCTTGTTTATCCACTTTGAAAAGAAAATATCATCAATTTTATGAGGTATACAGGTGAGTTTGTTTACATAAATCTGCACTTTTGATGCTAGTGGGAGTGAGCTATCGTATTTTTTGGTAAAAATAACGACTTCATGTCCTACCTTTAGAAACTCTTCAACTATATCCAGTGTGTAGGATTCCATACCACCGGATTTTTGAAAGCAGTTGCAAACAACACCTATTCTCATATATTTTCTCTTATAAAAGGCCTTTGGTCTTTTCTAATGTATACAGACGGACATATTTTTGTAATGTATATGCAGCGTGATTTGCTGCTAGCATATACCCCATTTTTCCATCTAGTATTCCAAGGTTAAAGAAGTATACTTTTATAAATGCCCAGACTGGTTTGTAAATTACTGCTGCAAAAGATATTTTTTTACCATTCTTAAAGTATTTATCAGCAGCTAATTTTCCGTACTGATTCATCTTTCTGTAATACTGATCCCAATCTGTATAACTATAATGAATAATGTGTTCTTTTATATTTTGTTTTGGATATTTTGAAATGATTTGTGGGTGTACGTAACCATCAACACGAGCACCATCATTAGGCATTAGTCTAATGACATAATCTGGTCTTAACGGGCCATGACCAATATTATAATGGCGAAGCTTGGTAATTCTTTTAATGACATATGTAAATTTATCATTTTTATTTACAAGATCTACAATCTTGTTTTGAAGAGCATCAGAACATCTTTCATCGGCATCAATTAAAAAAATCCATGAGCATGTTGCCTTATCGATTGCAAAAGTCTGTTGAGCTCCCCAGTTACCATCAAGTGATCTTGTATAAACTTTAGCGCCAAATTCTTTTGCGATTTCTACTGTTTTATCTGTGCTATTGTCATCAACCAGAATAATTTCCTTTGCAAAGGAACAGCTCTCAAGACACTCTCTTAGGTTGTTTTCTTCATTCCTTGCAATAATTACAATTGATACATCAACTTTGTTCATATTTTTACACCTTAGGAGAAAGAAACAATGCACCAAGAATGGTAAGCTTATCGTTACGAATAATTTTTGACCACAGTAAGTATGGATAATCCATTTCAAGATCGGCTGGAATATTTACACCTTCAAATGATACAAATAATGCATCGTTGCCATCAGTAAATTCATAGATATCATCATCTACTTTCTTTACAAATCGTCCTCTTAACAATGCATAGTCGCCTTTGTGGCCATTTTTAATTAAACCTTTTACTGTGTTTGGCTCCTGCTCTTTCATTTTAGGGAAATCATTTATTTCAATAATTTTATTCTGACAAAAAGCTCCAGATGAGATTACTGATAAAGATGTAAATAATAAAGCACACGTAGCTGTTTTTAAATTTAAACCTAACATAAAATTTGTCCAATCGTATTGATTAGTTCTTCGAATAATCAATAACTTCATTTACTGGGGCTGGAATACCGCAGAATGTAGTAAATCTATTTATCAGTTTGCAGAATAACTGACACTCCATCTGAGTATCGTATGCTGCACCATGAGCATTTTCTTGATCAAATTTGATTCCAGCACCAGTACATGCTTTAGCAAGTACACTCTGGCCATAGACAAGAAGTGATAAAGATGCAGTATCAAATACAGAAAATGGATGGAATGGTGATCTTTTATAGTTTAATCTTTCAGCTGCAGCTGCAATAAATCCAAGATCAAACTGACCATTATGGCCAACTAAAATTGCTCTTTTGCATTTATTAGCTTTTACTTTTTTCTGAATAGCCTTAAACATCGGTACAAGTGCATCATATTCAGATAGTAAATTTCGTGACTCATCAAATGGATCGATTCCTAAAAAATCGATGTTTGCCTGATTGATGTTAGCACCAGGAAATGGTCTTATATTTGCTGAGAATAACTCATCAGGATAAAACTTTTCATTCTCTAATCTAACAGTCATCATAGCTACTTCAAGCAATGCATCCTTTTGAGGATCAAAACCTGCTGTTTCCACATCAACGATTACAGGAAGAAATCCTCTGAATCTGTCAGCTATAGTAAACTTATTTTTCTCAAATAAAGATTGATCGCTTGAATTACTGTTATTTTCACTAGGACTGTTTACTTGTGCTAATGGTTGTTCTTGCATGATGTCACTAAAATCTTAACTTAATTGATTAACTTTAATTTGCCTATTCTACCAAATCTGCCATAGCTTTATAAAGCACAATATATTCAAAAAGCTTTGAACAAAATATTATTAGAGCTCAGAAAACTATTAACTAGATCACCTACGTAGTTTAAAAACCTTACAAATCTAACAAATAGCAAAGAATTGACGTTATAATAATGAAGGTATTTAAATGTGAATTATTGCAAGTAACAAATATTATGAATTTAAAGCATAAAATTATTTTTTCATTAACAGCAAGCTTTACACTTGCTGCTATTTGCATGTGTGCTTATAACTCCACTGTAATGTATCAGGGAGTTATAAAAGATAAGTTTAACGAACAAAATTCATATGCCAATGTTGTTACAAGTTCAATTGATGCTTTTGTTCTGAATCAGCAGCAAAAGCTGACTAATAAGTATAATGCAATCTTTATGAACTTAAAGACTTCTGCTTTAACCGAAGTCCTAAAAACAAATGATCCTTCAGAATTTCTGGATATTTCTGCGCTTTCTAATTTTATAAAATCCAACAACAGTTTCAGCTCGATTCCTGTATTTGCACTTGATAATTATAAATTAGAAAACAAAGACTATTTATCAGTACTTAACATCCCTTCAAAAAATCAAGATCTTGTAAAAGCAAGCTTAAAATCATGCGGTATTGATTTAGCAAAGCTATGGGCCAAAAAAGAAGGAGGGACCTCTCTTTTAGGCTATGTAGTTGAGGTTTCCTCAAAGAAGTATTTATATGTTCAAAAAGTTAAAGAAACTGATCTTTACAATGAAAATGATTCTTTAATTTATGACATGAATGTAATTCTTGCAGATAATCATGACTCATCTAAGAATACCAACCAAGATATAAAAGTAAGCCCTACTAAAAATTCTGCAGATAATACAGAAGCTTTAGATAATGTAAAAAAGGTTGAGACCTCAGCTCCTGTAGATGCAAATGTTACTGAAGAAAATAAAGATACCTCAACTGATACCAATGATAATAGAAACTCTCAATCATCACTAACAGATAAAGAAGCTCCAAAAGCTCAGCTGCATCCTGTAGAAACCATAAAAACAGTTAAACCAACAACAGATATAGTTGATGAGAATTCAAAGGAATTTAATAAAAAATCTTTTGAAAAGGTGATATCACAATTAAATCTTGCTTCTAACACAAAGAATGAGAGCTATGCAATTTCATTTGTAAACTCAGATGGAAAGATATTGCTTTTAAATGATCAGGATAAAATATTTGAACAGGTTTCTGTTTTCGATCTTGAAAAAGCAAAAGAGATTGTCACTGTTGAAAAACTTGGAGAAAATTCAACCTTACAGATTAAGCTTGGTTCTGACAAAGAAAATCTTGTCACAATAAAATACATTCCTCAATATGATATTTTTGTGATTATTGAATCAGCTAAAAGCGATATCGTAAAGCCAATCATTATTGAGAATTTTGTGATTGTCTTCTTTGTGGCATTACTCTTCTCTATTGTTATGTGTATCTTCTACAAACTAAATATTAGATTTGTAAAAGAGGTTAAATCTTTAAAGACCAATGTAGATATCATTTCCACCAAGATATTAGCATCGCAAGATTCTATGGGTGAGACAACTACTGCTATTGATGAAAAAACTTCACGCTTCCCTCATTTTGACGATTTATCAAAATCAATTGCAAATTTAGGTAGATCAATTTGTGAGAATGTAGCATCAAAAACTCATGATCTTGAAGCTAAGAGCAAGCTTGATAAAGAAACTTCTGTTAAGAATTCATGTCTTGAGCAGATTAGTGCCATTCATCAGCATCTGCTGCCAAATGGTGATGATATGCCTAACTCAAAGTTTTTAGATATCGCATCATTCATGGTTACCTCAAAGACAAATCCATCAGATTTCTACGATATTTTCAGAGTAGATAAAGATAACATTGGCGTTGTGTTTGGCTCATGTAACAAAGATGGAATACCAGCTGTAAATGCAATTACTCAAATTATGGACTTTGTAAAGAAGTCTATAATATGCGACGCAGATTTACCTGGCAAATGTCTAACCGATTTAAACAAGGTTTTAATGCAGCGCGATAGAGATGGTCTGCAAATATCTATCTTTGTAATGATATTAAGTGAATTTACAGGTAACTTTATTTATTCAGTCGCAGGTGCTAAGACTCCTCTACTGGTGCATGAGCATAATGCTAAATTCTTAGAGCCTAAGATCACTCAGGTTGAGATGTGTGCAGATATTGATACTGTATATGTCGATTCAAGAGAAAAAATAACCTATCTTGATACATTAGTATTCACTGGAAAAGGTATTAATAATGTAGTTAATACAAATCAGGATTTCTTTGGAGAAGATAAAGTCATTGAGCTTAGTGAGTCTAATGCTGATAATTCAGCATACGATCAGCTAATTGAAATCTATAAAAACTCAAAAGAATTCTCTGAAGGTGCAGATAACTCAGATAAAGACGTTTGTGCTATTGTTGTTAAGCGCAATGGAAATAATAGCGAGTTTGAAGATTAGCGAAGAGATCCTTGCAATCAACATCTTGATTGCAAGGAATAATAGCAGTTAGTTATTCAGATACCACTCAACAGTCTTTACAATACCTGTATCGAATGTTTCATCTCTTAGCCATAACGGAATTTATTGCTAAGAAAACTGATTAAAAAACGAATGCTGATATAGCATCATAGAATAGTAAACAAAAAACATTCAAACAAACGTTGATTACATTCTATTTTTATAAAAGCATAACAAATCAAAATGATATTAAAGGTAACTAATAAAACTTCTCATAGAATGAAGATTTCTTTTTGACTTGTTCATTAAATACTTTAGTACCCATTTTTTCAATAAGAGATTTATCTTCAGAAAATAAGCTTATTCCCAAGCCAAATTGATTAGAGTCCCAATCGCCTCCACATACTTGAAGAAGAGTCGGAGCTATGTCTATAGCAGAAATCTTCTGTGATAATTTTTGTTTTGGTATCTTCTTTTTTACATTATAAAAACTATTGAAAACATATCTGTTAGGAACACCTTTAATAAAATCAGGAGCACCCATGAAATTATGATCTCCTAAGACAATAAGAGATAAATCAGCTATATTTAATTCTTGTACAAATTTTATAAAGTTGTTAACCTCGTATCCAACGTAATCTATAGAATCTCTTATATCACCAAAATTTGAAAATTCCTTTGGAGAATAGCCTGACGGAAAATGAGTATCGACAAGTTCAATAACCAATACAAAAGGATTAGAACTTTGCACTAATGATTGCAATTCATCTTTTGCCATTGTTAGGGTAAAATTATCAGAGTATCCCCAACCTGTTCCCTTATTTTCATTTTTATCATATCCAAACTTATTCCAGTAGTTTTTGTCTTTAATTACAAAGTTTCCATGTCCTTCAAAAAGTAATTTTTTGCCGGAAAAATTACTATCCGAGCCCATTATAAGGGACAATTTGAATCCATTTTGATGAAGAATGTCAAAAACACTTTTTGCATTTGGAAGAAATCCATTTGGAGAAACATATTCATTTAGATCTTTAAATGGTAATTTTAAAGGTAATCCAAAATGCCAAGCTGTGAGAGCACCTATTGTGAAGTTCATGTTAGAAGCTGACTCATACTTTTTAATACATTGTGCATCCTTCAATGAGATTCTTTGCTTTAAAGGTGGTATTGCAAATTCAGAAAAAAATGATTGTTCATAGGATTCAACTAAAATAACTACTGCACTTTGTTTCTTTGTAAAGCGAACCTTACTAATATCAGGTACTTTATAATTCTGTAAAATGAAATCCTCAGATGGAGGAACGTCTTTTGAAGATGCAAACTGCCTTACAAAGTTAAGTACGTCACTCTTTTGGTTGAAATCATAACTAACATATGAAAACTGTATAACAGCTAGCGCAAATATAATTATAATAAATAATGCATTAAACAAATTCTGCTTTTGAGGTGATTTAATTATTCTTTTAATCAAGCAGGATGATTTATAAATTATAAAATAAAGTAATAAAATTTGAAAAGCAACAATTCCAAGATATTTTAATCCAATAATTACAATTCCAAAATCAACGCCTTTGTTATTTTGTAAAACATTAAAAAGTATTAATTCTAAATCGAATTTTCCACAAATTTTATCCAAAAATTTCAAAAATATCTTAATTATGATACTTAATGAACAAATAAAAAAAGCGGTAAATTTTATAATTGATAAATATTTCATTTTATTTAATCATTTGAAGAATTAAAACTAATAATGACTTGGTAAAAAAATCCAATCAATTCTATAAACAGAAGTTGTATATATATAAATCTAACAAAACATCTCTATTTAGTTCTTTTTTTAAATATGAACTGCAAGTTTTCATAAACAAGAAAACTCGCAATTAAAAAAAGACTTATATGTTATATTACTTATTCAAATACCAATCAACTGTTTTTACAATACCTGTATCGAATGTTTCATCAGCCTTCCATCCTAGCTCTGCTGTAAGCTTAGTAGCGTCGATTGCATAACGTAAGTCATGGCCTGCTCTATCTTTAACAAAGCTAATTAGCTCTGCATACTTTTTACCGTCTTTACGAGGTTTCCTCTCATCAAGAATTGCACAGATGGTGTTAACAATTGTGATGTTATTACGCTCGTTGTGACCACCGATATTGTAGGTCTCTCCGCTTACACCTTTGTGGAAGATTAAATCAATTGCTTTGCAGTGATCTAAAACATATAACCAGTCACGTACATTTAAGCCTTTACCATAAATTGGTAGTGGCTCTAGTGCTAAAGCCTTCTCAATAATATGAGGGATTAGCTTTTCATGATTTTGTTTAGGACCATAGTTATTTGAGCAATTAGATGTGGTTACATTCATGCCATAGGTATGATGATATGCTCTAACAATAAAATCTGAGCTTGCCTTAGATGATGAGTATGGGCTGTTAGGTGCGTATGGTGTTGTTTCTTTAAAGAAACCGCTCTCACCTAAAGTACCATAGACTTCATCAGTTGAAATATGATGGAATCTTGCATCTTCATAGCCAGCTTTTACAACTCCTGGAGAGTCCATCCAGTGACGATGTGCTGTTTCAAGAAGTGTAAAGGTACCCATGATATTAGTCTGCATAAAGATCTTAGGTCCTTTAATTGAATTATCTACATGGCTTTCTGCTGCAAAGTGAATTACACCATTAATATCATATTTTGAGAATAATTCTTCAATTAAATTCTCATCGCAGATGTCACCTTGTACAAAGGTATAGTTCTCATCATTCTCGCATTCAGTAAGATTTGATAAGTCACCTGCATAGGTTAATTTATCGATGTTGATAATATGATATTCAGGATATTTTTTACAGAAATATGGAACAAAGTTTGAGCCAATAAAGCCTGCACCACCGGTCACAAGAATTGATTTTTTCATTAAATTACCTAATATAAACTAAATTATCTTTTATATTCAAACATTGGAACATCTTTTAAAGAATGTTCAATTCTATCTTTATCTGAGGTTAAGATCTTATCTTTTGGTATCTTCCAGTCAATATTAAACTCAGGTGCATCAAATCTCATTCCCCACTCTGACTCTTTGCAGTAGAACGCATCTACCTTATATGCAAAGATTGCAGTGTCAGATAATACTGAAAATCCGTGAAGGCAGCCTTTTGGCATAAAAAGCTGTCTCTGATTCTCATCAGAAAGCTCAACAGCTACATGCTTACCGAAGGTTGGAGAGCCATGCCTTACATCAACTACAACATCAAGTACTTTACCCTGCAATGCTCTTACGAGCTTAGCCTGGCAATGTTCACCTGTCTGGCAATGCAAACCACGAATCACACCAAAACTTGATTTAGACTGATTGTCTTGTACAAAATCACAATCAATGCCATTTACTGCAAACTCTTTCTGATTATAGCTTTCAAAAAAATAACCGCGTGGATCATTAAATACACGTGGTTCTACAATGATTACGCCATCTATTTGTGTTTTAATAAAGTTCATGTTTTTCCTGTAGTACTTTTAGTAAATAGTCTTTGTAATTACCCTGTTTTAATTCATCGATTAATGACTGCATCTGATTATCATCAATAAATCCCTGCTTATACGCAATTTCTTCGATGCAGGCAATTTTTAAGCCCTGTCTTTTCTCAATAATCTGCACAAAAGAGCTTGAATCCATAAGTGAATCAGGGGTTCCTGCATCTAGCCAGGCATTGCCTCTTCTCATTGGCACCACTGACATTCTGCCTTCATTTAAATACATGTTGTTGAGATCAGTTATCTCATATTCACCACGCTTTGATGGCTTTAAAGATTTTGCTTTAGAAACTACATCTGATGGGTAGAAATACAAGCCTACAGATGCATAATTTGATTTTGGTTTAACAGGTTTTTCTTCAATTGATAAAGCGTTTCTGTTCTTATCAAACTCTACTACACCAAATCTCTCAGGATCGGTTACATGATAAGCAAAAATTGTAGCTTTTTGACCTTGATTACTTTCAACCTGTTCTTTAAATTCTTTAAACTGGCTACCCATATAGAAGATGTTATCACCTAAGATTAAGCATACATCATCCGATTCACCAATAAAGTCAGCTCCTAGAGTAAAAGCCTGAGCAATTCCTTCTGGTTTTTCCTGAATTTTATATACAAGATTAAGTCCAAGTTTTTTACCATCGCCAAAAAGCTGCTCAATATTAGGTAAATCTCTTGGAGTTGATATGATAAGGATATCTTTAATACCAAACATCATCAGAGTTGATAATGGATAGTAAATCATTGGCTTATCATAAACAGGGAGCAACTGTTTTGATGTGGTCTTTGTAAGTGGGTATAGACGAGAGCCACTGCCTCCTGCTAATAGAATACCTTTCATTAACTACCTCAACTATTTTGTTGATAATTTTATAGATAATAACCTTATGAGGCCAAATAAGAGATAATCTTTTTTATCTCTTGTTTTAATAACTTTAAGAAATTCTAAACATCCAAACAATCTGTATTTAAAAGTATATTCACATCTTTCTTTAAATTCATAAAATAACTCAGGATTTACAACTCTGTTAAATGCATGTAAAGCAGTAGCTGAATTTTTTAATTTTTCCTGCTGTACTTTTGATGTGTTTGCTTTATGAACTCTGTAGTTTAAAAGAACCTCAGGCATATTATAGAATCGTGTATAAGGAATTAAGTCACACCACAATGCATAATCTTCTGCCGGAGAATACTGTTCTTTATAGCGGATATTATTATCAATAAGCAATGTTCTTCTAACCATTGATCCTGGATGAATTACTGCACAATAAGACATTAGTGCAAGCTTTATGTCATGATCACAAGATGGATTTTTTATTAGGCGATTATCTTTTCCAAAATATTGAACTTCGCAGCCTAACACACCAACATTTGGATTTAAATCTAAATACGATACTTGTTTTTCAAGTCTATTTGGAAGAGAAATATCATCATGATCAAAAATGGCCAAATATTCACCTTTAGCTTTTTCGATTAGCTTATTTCTTGTTGCTGAAATACCTAAATTTTCGGTATTTTTTTCATAGATGATTCTGCTATCGTTAAAAGACAAAACAACATCTTCTCTTGTATCAATTGGACAATCATCAATGATTAGAAACTCAAAGTCTTTAAAAGATTGATCTAAGATACTTTTTATTGACTCTTTTAAATAATCCCTATTAGTCTTGTAAATAGGCATCAGAACTGAAACTTTTGGCATATGGGCTCAATAAAGAAATTTGAAATAAAAACGATTCTATTATAACAAGTAAATACCTAATTGACTTAGAATTACTTTACATTCGATTGTTCAGTCTATTTAATAAAAGCTTTATTGCGTAATTTTCTTTTTATAAATTGTAACTAGAAATACTTTAATTTTTCGATAATCTTTTGAATTAACATAATCTTGAAATATAAAATTTGATAAATTATAAAAGATTTTTCTTAAAGGCTTAATGTTGAGTGATTGTAAAAAAGAAACATTTGGATCTGAAATTTCATACCCTTGAGAATAAACTATAGCTCCTAGAAATCTCTCAATAATATGAGCAAGAGAATTTCCTTCACTTCTATTAGACACTTTAAAATCATCTATTGTTAAATTTAATTTCTTTAAGGGAATTAAAAGCTTAGCTTTGCAAATAAACATTGTTCCAGCAATAAACTTGTAATTTTTTTGTGAAGGTAATCCAATTGATTTCATAAGATTAGCTACATCGGATTCCATTCCACAACTTAAATCATGTATATCGGCTATGATCCTCCGATCTGCAACCATTCCTAAGCTTGGGTTCGTGTTTAGAGCCTCAATTGATTTTTGTAATCTATTTTTTGAAGAAATAAAGCTAAATAGATACTTTTTCCATCTGTTGCCTTTCATATTAAAGTAATTTATATGAAACTTGTTTACAAGTGTTCTTTTAGTATGTAACTTAATAACAAAATCATAATTGGACAAATTTACTTTACTTAACACAAAGATAAAAGGACCAACATCAAATCCTTTGTTTTTAACGACTTCAATGACAGAATTATTCTTAAATTTTTTTATTGAACTACAAATTAGTTCGGAATCTTGAGGTATTGTTACATATAAATCGTAATTATAATTTTCTAATAATGATAAGTAAGACGATATGATTTCCCACATATCAAAATGATATAAATGCAAATGAACTAATACCTTAAAATTATTCATGATTCTTTGATTTTTTTAACTTAAAGGTAATACCCAAAATTGATAACTTTTGATAATTTTTACTACTGAATATAGAAAATATCTTTACACCAAAAACAAAAATTGAAAATTTATTTTGTCTATGCACTAATTTTAATATTGAAATATCTAAATCTTCTCTTGATTTTTTTAATAAAAAGCGAGTGAATTCTGCAAAATCTTTTCCTGAATTTAAATAAGAACTATAAAGCTGTCTATATAAATAAAAAGAATTTGATAAATATTGTTTCTTAAAGATTTTAAAAGATTTTAAATATTTATCTGAATCTTCTTTAAGTAAAATCTCCGATTCATATTTCAATGTTAAATTCTGTAATTTATTGACTTTTTCGAAATTTTTTACGGTGTTTGAATCATGCCATCTATATAAAAAAGTTTCAATTCTTAAAAACTTCATCTTTGCAAATTTGGAAATTTGCAACATCAGCCAGTAATCCTCTAAAGGAGCTTTGTTTGTAAAGTTACCAATTAATTCAAAAATTGATTTTCTTATTACATATCCATTTGGAACATGATTAGAAATGTAAAGTGACGCATAAGATCCGAATTTGTCTGAATCAAAATTAACCTCAGAAACTGACTCTAAATAATCAGAAAAAGATGAGTAAAAGGCTTTATTCTTATCTTCAGTTAAATTTTGATTTTCATCCCAATAGCATATTTCATTATCAGAATTTATTATCTTATTGATTCCACATACTAAAGCGTAATCATTATTTTTTTCTAAAAAATTTACTTCATTTAAAATTGTGTTTTCATTTGCATACTGATCATCTGATGCAATTATCGCAATGTAATCTCCTTTAGATCGACTTACCAATTTATTTAAAGTATCAGCAAGACCTTTATTTTCTTGCCTTTCAAAATAATAGTTGCTAAAACGCTCTTTACACTGACTTTCTAAATCAATAATTTGCTGTGATGATTTATCATTTGAGCCATCATCAATAATCAATAGTTCAATATTATTATAACTTTGTTTTATTACTGATTTTATGGTGTC
>JAAYPN010000038.1 GCA_012519775.1 Aeromonadales bacterium
AAAATTCTAGTGCCTGCTTTGCCTGCAGAGCACCACCGTGAATATCAGATAAAACTAAATATCTCATTTTCTTTCTCAGCTAATACAAACTTTTCAAATACTAGCGCAAAACAAATCGCAATTAAAGGTAAATGAACAGATTTGACAGCTAAATTCTTGATATGAAAAGTATTGGTAGGCAGAAACCTTAAAACCAATCGCTCTGGGAGCTCATGAGTGGGAAAACCGCTTAGAGAACTGTTACTGGACATATCATTTAGATGATATCTAGAATGGTCTTCAGGACTGTTATCAGGATCTTGTAAAGGATGTTAAAAATCAGTACGGCGTCGAGCTTAAGAAACTTGCATCAATCGGTTTCTCTGCAATGATGCACGTTTATCTTGCTTTTGATAAGGATGGTAATCAGCTTGCTCAGTTTAGAACATGGAGAAATACTAATACCACTAAAGCTGCAGAGGAGCTGACTGAGTTATTCTAGTTTAACATTCCTGAACGCTAGTCTATTTCTCACCTGTATCAATGTATTCTTGATAACGAAGAGCTGTTTCAAAAGTTGACTTCTTTACAACTCTAGCAGGTTACGTTCACTGGAAGCTAACCTGTCAAAAAGTTCTTGGTATCGGCGATGCTGCAGGTATGTTCCCAATTGATTCTACAATCTGTAATTACAATAAAACCTACGTAAAGCAGTTTGATGAGGTTTTAGCTCAGAAGAATTTACCTTACACTCTAGAAGATCTTCTACCAAAAGTTCTTGTAGCAGGTGCTAAGGCTGGTACTTTAACAGCTAAAGGCGCAAAACTTCTTGATACCACAGGTACTCTTGAAGCAGGCTGCCCACACTTCCCTCCTGAGGGTGATGCAGGCACCGGTATGGATGCTACTAACTCTTTTGCAGCAAGAACTGGTAACGTATCTGCTGGTACCTCAATCTTTGCAATGGTTGTACTTGAGAAGGCTTTAGAGAAATTACACCGCAAAATCGACTGTGTAACCACACCAGACGGTCTTCAGGTTGCAATGGTTCATGCCGACAACTGCACATCAGTTCTGAATGCATGGGTAAGTCTTTTTGCCAACTTCCTGCGTGTAGCCAGCATTGAAATGGATACCACAACTCTATTTAAGACTCTATATAACGAGGCTTTAAATAACGGTGCTCCAGATTGTGATGGTATTATCACCTACTGTTACCTCTCAGGTGAGAACATTACCAATATGCCTGAGGGCAGACCTCTTCTTGCAAGAATGCCAAACTCAAAATTCAATGTTGCAAATCTGTTCAGATCAAATCTGAATACCTCACTAGGTGCAATCAGAATCGGTATGAACATTTTAAAGAATGAAAACGTTAAGATTGATAAGTTCTAGGTCATGGCGGTCTGTTTAAGACTAAAGGTGTGGGCCAGTCAATCATGGCTGATGCGCTGAATACTCCTGTATGGGTAATGAGCACAGCTGGTGAAGGTGGTGCCTGGGGTATCGCTCTTTTAGCTGCTTTTAAAACCTAAAATAAAAAAGCTTACTCTACCTGAGTTCTTAGAAAGATGGTATTCAAGGATCTGAAGGTTCTATGATCAATCCAAATCCAGAAGGTGTTGAAGGCTTTAACAAGTTCCTAGAAAGATATGTTCTATGTCTGGGCGTAAAAAGACAGGCAGTTCAATGTCTGCAAGGATAACCGAAAAGTAAACTAAACTATCAATGCCATCTTTTGAAAAAAAGGAAGGCATTTTTTTTATCACTACAACCTTATCAAATCTTTCGTGGCTACCAAGTTAATATGCAGAATCAACATTTTCTTTATACATAAGATAAAAACAAAGCGTCTGGTTTATTTATCTTGAGGTATTAAATCGGAGTATTTGAATAAAACAGGAAAGTTATGTTTTGAAGTAAGAAGAAGGCTTTGCCTTCTTCTTTAAGTTTACATACCAGATCTGAATGCTTCAATCTGATAGTTGATATGATCAGTTGCTGAGTTTAAGCCATCTTTGATGCTGATCTTATTAGAAATAATTGACTGTAAAGCGCCATCGATTGGCACCCATACCTCTGACATCTCTGGAATAGATGGCATTGGTACAGCACGACTTGCCTGAACAGCAATTGCATTTGCAAATTCATCATTTGTAATAACAGGATCAGCCATAACTGATTTTAGAGGTGGGATCTCCTGAGTCATAACAAAACGCTCTTTTGCATACTTAGGCTGATTGATAAACTGCAGGAAGTTCTCTGCAAGCTCATGATCCTTTGCCCAGGTTGAAATCACATAGCCTTTAACACCTAAGAATGAGCTCATAGGCTTGCCGTTAGGTAAAATAGGCAATGGAGATACACCATAATTGATGTGAGCACTCTTATATGGCTCTAAAGCCCATGGACCATTGATAACAGCTGCAACCTTGCCTGAGATAAACATGTTGTCGATATTGGCAATACCGTTGTCTCCAAGAATGCTTTTAGGCAGACAGCCTGAATCAAAGAACTTTTTAACTATTGATAAGCCTTTAACAGCGCCATCATTTGACAGACCAACATCAGTTGCATTTAAATTGCCGTCTGAGTCAGTTCCGAATACATAGGCGCCAAATGGCTGCATTGCGCCATATGCATAGTAGAAGGTATCCCATTTTGCTAAAAGACCGTACTCACCGTTTTTATTAGAAATCTTCTTTTCAGATAAGGAATAGTACTCATCTAAAGTATCTAAAGGCTTTTTGATAATATCTTTGTTATAGAACATTACCAATGTTTCTACTACCTTTGGTACAGCAAAGATATCACCTGATCTTGAAAAAGCGGAAACTGCTGAGCGGATGAATTTATCCTGTTCTTCCTGCATGAATTTAATTGGGGAAATCAATCCCTGAACAACTGCAGCACCTACCCTGTCAGATGGGATCATTAAAACGTCAGGCCCCATGCCTGATGGACCTTCTAATCTTAATTTATCAATCTGTGAAACAAATGGAACTTCATGAATGATAACTTTGCAGTCATATTGTTTCTCAAAATCGATAACAGCCTGGGTAATACCCTTAGACTTATTATCATCTTCCCAAACATGTAAAATTGAAGTTGCACATACTTGTGAAGAAACAATAGCTGCAACAACCCCTAATGCGAATTTTGCTAATTTTTTCACTTCATCCTCTGCGTAACTAATTTGTAACAGAACTGTAACTTATCTTTGAAAAACACGCATTTCAAATAAAAATGAATGCATAATTTTATAATTCAAAGAATTACTGTTAGTAATCTTACGTAAAACTATCATATAACATCTTACAAAAAACTGACAATTGCTTTTGTAAACCGCATTTACATATGCGTATATTATAGATTTAATATCCTGCATATAAAATATATTTAATAGAATTATGTTAAGCAAGTAAGAATAAATAAGGTTTTAGGACCATTTTTGTGATTATCTATCTTCGCAAAATTTATAAATTTATTTATCTATTCCATAAAGAATGTGCGTTCACTGCACGAAAAATCAGCACATTCTGACTTTTCTATGCTAAAAGAATAGGGTGTCACCTCCGAAAATATGCTCAATTCAAACTCTAAAAATACACATGAACAACTAAGAACCATAGAATGTGTTTAAAGAGATTTCATATAAAGGTTTTCAGATCATGTATGCTGAGTAATTTGAAAA
>JAAYPN010000039.1 GCA_012519775.1 Aeromonadales bacterium
AAAAATAATTCATTAATTTATTGCATAAATTCGATTAATCAACTATCATAAGCCACTATTTTTATTTAGGTGTGTGGTATTCGGCGCGAAATGCGGCTGAAAGAGCGACACGCAATTGAGGTTCAAATGAAAAAGAATATTCATCCAGAGTACAAGGAAGTAAACGTACGTTGCTCATGTGGTAACACCTTTACTATTCGTACTACTGCAGGTCACGATTTAAGCTTAGACGTATGCTCTAAGTGCCACCCATTCTTCACAGGTAAGCAAAAGATTGTTGATACCGGTGGTAGAGTAGAGGCATTTGAGAAGCGTTTTGGTGGTATTTCAGCTTTCGCTGTTAAGCACTAATAAAGCAGCTTAAAAAGCAGATTCAAAAAGAGCCCAGCTGTCAGTAATGATCTCTGGGTTCTTTTTATTTGTCCTATATGTTTTTTTCTTCAAATCTGATAATAAGTACCAATCTTTTTAAGTTTAAATTAGTCTTATTATAAAATGAGGCGAGGTAAGCACTTATTAGGCTAATTTTTCAACTTTTTTTAAATATCATTCAAATCGACAAAAATCAGCCATTAATAATTAAAGACATTGCACACTTTTAAAATATGAAGAAATTTTTCATTAATGTTATTACACAAAAACACTCTGACATGTTAGACTATTTTTTGAATTTACGATAAAAAATAAATTCTTTGTAGTTTTTTGAGGAAGATCTCTAAAAAATAGGAAAGGTTTTTTCGGAATTTGCGTCTATCACCTATTATTAAAATAAGTTAGACGAAAAACATTTTACATGGATAAAAAAGGGGTGCTTACTGTGTCACAAGATGCAAAATTATTGCATGATAGAGCCTTAGCTTATCATGAAGAGCCTGTACCAGGAAAAATCAAGATTGTTGTAACAAAGCCTGCTGAGACTGCTGATGATCTAACATTAGCATACAGTCCAGGTGTTGCAGAGCCTGTTCGTGAAATTGCAAACAATCCTGATAATGTATATAAGTACACAGGTAAAGGAAATTCAGTAGCTATTATTTCAAATGGTACTGCAATTTTAGGTTTGGGTAATTTAGGACCCCTAGCTTCAAAGCCAGTTATGGAAGGTAAGGCATTGTTATTTAACCGTTTTGCTGGTATTGATGCTATTGATATTGAAGTTAATAACAAGACAGTAGAAGAATTCATTACCACAGTAGAGTGTATTGCAGATACCTTTGGTGGTGTAAACCTAGAAGACATTAAAGCTCCTGAATGCTTTATTATTGAGCGTGAATTAGTAAAGCGTTGTCATGTACCTATTTTCCACGATGATCAGCATGGAACTGCAATTGTAACAACAGCTGGTATCCTTAATGCTGTTGAATTACAGGGCAAGAAGATTGAAGAGTGTAAAGTTGTTTGTGTAGGTGCAGGCGCAGCTGGTGTAGCTTGTTCAGATTTCTTAATTGAGTGCGGTGCAAAGAAGGAAAACTTCTTTATGGTTGACCGTCACGGAGTAATTAGATCTGATCGTCCTCAATACAACAACGGAGAGAAGCCTCGCTTCATCAATGATTCAGGTCCTAAGACATTACAGGAAGCTTTAGAAGGAGCTGATGTAATGTTAGGTGTTTCAGGTCCTGGTTTAGTAACTGAGAAAGAAGTTCAGCACATGGCAAAAGATGCAGTTATCTTTGCTTGTTCAAATCCTGACCCTGAGGTTGATCCAGAGGTTGTATCAAAGTTACGCCCTGACATTATTATGGGTACCGGTCGTTCAGATTATCCAAATCAGATTAACAACGTGCTGTGCTTTCCATACTTATTCAGAGGCGCATTAGATGTAAGAGCAACCTGCATCAATACTCCTATGATGAAAGCTGCAATGACTGCACTTCGTGAATTAGCAAAAGAGCCAGTTCCAGCAGAAGTAGTTAAGGCAGCTCAGGTTGATCACTTAGAGTATGGTAGAGATTACTTGATCCCTAAGCCAATGGATGCACGTCTACGTAACAAATTATCTGGTGCGGTAGCTCGTGCTGCAGTAGATTCAGGTGTATCTCAAATCGCATTACCTGATTGCTACAAGTTATAATCTCGTAACATAAAATGAAAAGGCCATAAGATGCATTGCATCTTATGGCCTTGTAATGTGTGCTCAGCATGAGCATTATCTATAGGGTGTGAGTCCCGAAGTTGCCCGCTAACGGGAAAACTTAGCAAAACCGCAAGGTGGTCATGGTGACATGGTAGCTGAAAGAAGCGGATAGCAAAA
>JAAYPN010000040.1 GCA_012519775.1 Aeromonadales bacterium
AAGAATAACTTATGAGAATTTGTAGTATTTTTGAGGATTAAAAATTGTGGATTTTTTGGGGTTGTGGTGCGAAAGAAGGGACTCGAACCCTCACGCCTTACGGTACAAACACCTGAAGCTTGCGCGTCTACCAATTTCGCCACTTTCGCAATGATGTGATCCCGATGAGAGTCGAACTCATGACCACCGGCTTCGGAAACCGATACTCTATCCACCTGAGCTACGGGATCATTCGTGAACCACAACGATATGCGCGGCATTATAACAAGAATATTTATTACTTTAAAGAATAAAGCTAAAATGTAATAAAAAAAAGGATGGTACAATCATGGACTTTGATAAAAATTCTGCATTTAGAGGAATTCGTGCCCTGTATGGAAATGATGGATTTGAAAAACTTCAAAATTCACATGTAACTGTAATTGGCGTAGGAGGAATTGGCTCATGGGCCACAGAAGCATTATGTCGCACAGGTATAGGCCACCTTACCCTTATTGATAACGATATTATTGAAATTACCAACTCTAACAGACAATTACATACTACCACTCAAACAGTCGGCGAGCTAAAAGCTGGTGTATTAGCAAAAAGATTACTTACCATTAATCCACTTATAGATATCAAGGTCCTTAATACAAAACTAACTACCGAAAATATTGATGAAATCCTAAAAGATCGTGATAAAAATGTATGTGAATGCATTGATGATATTGATGCAAAGACCTACATCGCCAATTACTTATCGCAACATAATTCTAATTTTATAGTTGCAGGTGGAGCGGGAGGACGCATAGATCCAACATGCCTTTATGTAGGGGATGTGGCAACTGCAACTGGCGATGCCCTTATTTCAAAATTAAGAAATAAATTAAGAAAAGAGTATGGATTCCCCAAAAATGGACAAAAGTTCAAGATAACTTGCACTTTTTCCACAGAAAAACCTATATACTCATCAAAAGAAGATTATATTAGTGGTGACTTACCTGCATTTGGCGCTTCTATGAGTGTTACCGCATCAGCAGGTCTGCTTATTTCATCTTGGATGATAAATAAAATCGTAAAAAGTAACTAATCGCGGAAAGTATCATGCTAGAACAAGAATTTGAGAATACTAAACAATTTCTATTGAGTAAACTTCCTGAATACCTAATGGGTAAAGGTATTAACTTAGAAACCTCATTTAAGTGTCTCAATCCGAGCGACACCTCAAGAATGCCTAGCATGACTTACAACAGAGAAAACTTAACCGTTCAGTGTTTTAACTGTAAGTCCATTTACAATATTTTTGACATTATTGGCTTTGATTACCACCTTACAAGCTATTTGCAGCAATTCATAAAAGTTCATGAAATGTATATTGGAAAAGTACCTCTGGGCTTTATTGATTTATTAAAGAATAAAGAAATTCAGTTGCATTCTAATGAAGTAGTTGAAGAAAAGCCTCTGTTTGAAATTGAAAGAAACAACGAGCCAGAACCATTACTTTTTGGTCAGGCTCCAAGCCTGAATATGTCTGCTAACGACAATATTCCTGCAAAACATACTACAGAGGAAAGATTCTTTAATAACGTATCTCCTTTTGACGAACAGCCTTTACCTCCTTTTGGCTCAACATCAGCTAATGTTCCACAAACAAAGCCTCAAGCTTTCGGATCAAACTTTGGCCAGCAGAACATAAGTCAGGAGAATGACATTCCAAAATTCGGACAGAAGTTCTCTTTTGAAGATAGAGCAACAAATCAGGTGGCTTTTGCAGAGTCTCAGGTAAAGACTATGCATATTCTTAATTCAGAGAGCGGCTATGACTTTACAAACTACATCAATGGCTGTGCATCTAATGTAAGTAGAACAAGTTACTTTAAAGACAGAGGCTTGTCTGATGCCATTATTCAGAAGTTTAAATTAGGTTTCGATGCAGAATACCAGGCCGAAATTGACAACCTGACTGGACAGTCAGTCTACTGGAAAGCAGCTATCATTCCTTATGGCACACAGGGTTATTGCGTAAGAAATACAGATTTAAGTGCAGATTCAAAGACTGAAAGATATAAAAAGAAAGGATCTTTTGATATCTACAATCATGCTGCTTTAGAAAAACAGGGGCCTATTTTTATTGCAGAGGGTGAATTTGATGCCCTAAGCTTAGAGACCTTAGGTTATAACGCTCTAGCTCTAGGTGGCGTTGGTAACGTAAGACTTCTTGTTGAAAGAATTAAAAACGCACCTAATAAGAATGAATTCTATATCTGTCTTGATAACGATGAACCCGGTAAAGAGGCAACCGAGCATCTTGCTTCATACTTAAGACAGTTGAATATTCAATTTAAGTGTGTTGATTTAGCCTACCCTTACAAAGATATTAACGAAGCATTATATAGAGATAAAGATACTCTTCGTGAGAGATTAACTAATTTAGATCA
>JAAYPN010000041.1 GCA_012519775.1 Aeromonadales bacterium
TAGCTCTGCGTACAGTAGGCTCATGTCCTTTTAAAAGTCTTTGCGCAAAGGCTCTCTCCCATGATACCTGATTACGGGTTTCGTTTCGTCCTGCCCAGTATCTTGTGAAAGCTTTTAAGTCTGTTTCTGTAAAGCTGCTGTCAGTAAGTCCTACTAATAAACAGGCCTGAGAGAAACTAGCACTAGGTCTCCATGATAGTTTCATGGCAAAAGGAGGAGCTGGCAGATTGTTTATCTCGGCTACAAATAAAGGTAGGGTATATGTTGCGCCCTGCCAAGGAGATTCTTCTGATGTTCTTTTTATAAGACTGTATTTTTCAAGCTCTTCTAAAACCTGTACTGCTATTTCAAAATTAGCAACAGTTTTAAAGTTTTCAGAGCTTGTAAACAGATATGAGGTAATAGAGGTCAAATCAATAATACAGTGATTCTGCTCAGCCTGAGGCCTTAAATAAAAAGTATAAAGTGATCTGGCTATATGGCTAATCTCTTTTTTATTCAGGGTGTTTAGTTCTGTAATATTCATAGTTACCTCAGCTCTTCGGTTAATTCTAAAAATTCATTTAACTTCATTTAATTAAGTCCTTTTTTAAATCTATAATTTCTGTTTTTACTTCTAAAACAATTTGATTTATAGAATTTTCTATTTTGTTCATTTTAGTTTCGTCACATATAATTCTTTCAGTTAAAGAATCGATTTTATTTTGAATAACATCAAGTTTTTCTAAAATGATTTGTAACTTTTGATCTTTTTCTGTCTCAACTTCAGGTTTATCTCCAAAAACTGATTTTAAAATATTTCTTCTGAAAATAAAAAGGACGACAAATATAATCAGAGTGGTCTGGAATTCTGAAAATGCCCCTGACTTTATCAAATCTCCTAAAACTGAAAAAAATGTGTCCATGATACAAAATGATATTTAGTGTATTTATAACCTTTAACTCTCTCGTGTTACACAGAGTACGCAGTTTACGAAGAACCTGAGATTAGTATAAAATATATTCTAGCTGCTGCTACGAATGAGGTTGTTTTTAAGCAATCTTAAATTTTAGATGACGATTACAAGTTAACACTGAAATATGAGATCAATCCAATAGATTTGTAGATGGTATTCTAGATATTATCAATACATCAAAATCTTTAAAAGATGCATTTAACAAAATTCAAGACATTAATAGGGCTTTACAATGACAGATTTATCAACAGAAACACTTCAGGTTACGGGTTATATCAATGGTTTACTAATCGCGATTTCAAGGTTAGAAAATGACAAACTCATTGATTATGAACTGTATAAGGCATTAGAAAAAAAATATTAGAGAATTGTCAGATAAATTAGAAGTAGTTTATACATTAGTATCTGGTGAAAAAACGGAATTTATATTCGATTAAATAAAGAGTTGTACTTTTGAATCTACTTCAGGAATTCTTGAAGTAGATTCTAGCGAGATAAAAATGTTTCAAAAAGGAGCATTGCTTGGAACATAGAGCAAAAAATTTGGAAAAAACATTATAATACTATAAAAGGAAAAGGAACAATTTAATACCAATTAATGCCAACTTATAATGTTACTTCGTTTGAAGCAAAATCATCAGGAAAAAGGGCATTTTCTCCATTTAGAAATAACACATTTGAATTTAAAACATTCAAAATGACTTCTTTAGAAGGAATTTTAAGAGAAGCATCTCAGTCTTTTATTTCAAAAGTTATAAATGTTTGATTCTAGAATCACGTTCTTATAATGGAATTGTATCACGATACTTTTGCATTTCGTTTTTATAAAACTATTTGAAATAATAAATATTTATCGTAATTTTAAAAAATATTAATAAATAAAAATTAAAATAACTTATTGTTTTATAACACTATGTATAAAAAGGTATTTTTAGTTTTTACAAATATTACCTTTAGTATGATAATATTTGCGTTAATTTATTACAATTTTTTTCAATTTAAGGTTAACAGCCGTGCTAAGTAACGATAAAAAAACTGAATACTTAACATTGCCTGAGGTTTGCAAATACCTCGAGATTTCACTTGCCACCGGTAAAAACTGGCTTCGTTTAGGCAAGATCCCTACAACATCAGTTGACGGTACAGAATGCTTTTTAAAGAAGGACATTGAGGCTTTACTGTCTCATCTTCGTACCGGCAAGCAGGAAGGTTTAAAGTCACGTCGTAACAAAAGCGCAGTCAAAGGTCGTGAGCTTTACGTAAACTACGTATCACGTGAATCCCCAAATCATGCGGCTGTGGCATTACTTGTAAATATCTTTACCGGTACCTCAACAGCCATCAAGGCTCTTTTGTGTGAATCATTCTTGCAGCTACTTGTAGATGCTAAAAAGGTTGAAACAGATATTGAAGAGCACTATCTAAAAGCCTATTTAGATGGCAAACTTGATGTTAACATTTACAACTGGCTGATTCAGGAACTTATTGATACCACCTCAATCAAGTCACTGCAAAGAGCATGTAACAATCTTCCAAAATTCACTTTGCACTATGTGCCTTATGAGGATACATTAGGTCTTATCTATCTATCCTTAATGGAGCTTTCAAAGCGCAGACAGTCGGGGCGTTACTACACCCCTCAGAATTTAACAGATACTGCCGTAGAGACACTGCAGGTATGCGATCACCGTGTGTTTTTAGATCCATGCTGCGGCTCTGGTAATTTCCTTTTAAGACTGTTAAGACGCGGTGCCCGTGTTGAGGATTTATACGGCTGTGATCTTGACGGTTTCTCAGTTACTCTAGCTAGAATTAACTTTGTGTTATCAGGTAACTGCTCTGATGAGAAGACTCTAAAAGAGCACCTTTTAAAGTGTGACACCATTACCTGCAAGCAGCTCCCAAGAGTGGATGTGGTTTTAGGTAATCCGCCATGGGGAAGCTGTGAGGATGAGACATCCATAAAACGCTATGCCAAAGTTCTTACCTGTGCTAAAAAGAAACGTCCATGCTTTGCCGATTTATTTGTTGAGCGTTCATTAAATCTTTTAAATGATGGCGGTATTGTTCAGTTTGTGCTGCCTGAGGCTCTTTTAAATGTGGCATCCCATGAGGCGATCCGTACGTTTATCTCTGAGAATGCCCGTGTGCGTTCTGTAAGATATCTAGGTGAGGTATTCCACGCAGTTCAATGTCCTAGCGTTATTCTGACTTTAGAGAAGACAAGCTTTAAGGGCGCAAGCGGTGATGTTATTGTTTATACAAACGAGCATAACTATGTGGTAAGACGTTACAGACAGCCTCTTGATTTCAACTTTAAGATAACCGATCAGGAAGCACTAGTACTCGATAAAATGGACGATTTAGAGCACTGCGTGAAACTTCGTGGTCACGCCAAATTTGCTTTAGGCATCGTTACGGGCTCAAATAACGGTGTTATTCATGACACTAAAGTAGAGGGCAGTGAAGCTGTTTTACGTGGTCTTGATATTGAACCATTTAAGATCAACAGCCCAAAGAGTTTCATTATTTTTGATGAATCAAAACTGCAGCAGGTCGCTCCTATGGAGTTTTACAGAGCTAGAGAAAAAATAGTTTACAGATTCATCGCTAAGTATCCTATTGTAGCTGTGGATACTAAAGGAAGCTTAACATTAAACAGCTGTAACGTACTTGTACCAACATTTAAGAACATCTCAATCACCTATCTTGCAGCTGTTCTAAACTCAAGTGCCGTTCGTTTCTACTTTGAAAAGAAATTCCATACCATCAAGGTATTAAAGTCTCTTTTAGAGGAAGTGCCAATTCCGATTGCCAATGCTGATGAACAGATGGAAATTGAATTCCTAGTAAATGATCTTAAAGATGCCGATGAGGCAAAATATAATGAAACCATTAAAAAGATTGACCGCAAGATTGCTCAAATTTATGGTTTAGGTAAACGCGCCTTAAAGTTAATCAATCTCTAAGATTATGGCAAGTAAAAGTACTTATAAAGTTCCTGCGCTAAAAGCAGGCGAGTTTCATCGCACAAATCTTGTGGTAAAAAAGAGTAAATTCATTACCTCTATTGCTAGAACAAAAAGCGTAGAAGAGGCTAAAGCTTTCATTGACAGGATCTGCCATGAATTTCCTGATGCCCGTCATAACTGCTTTGCCTATAACGCAGATAAACCTAATACCTCTGCATATGTAGGATGCTCAGATGATGGTGAGCCTCATGGTACAGCAGGACAGCCTATGCTTAATGTCCTTCTGCACTCTGATATTGGACAGCTGACAGCTGTTGTTACCCGTTATTTTGGCGGCATCCTTTTAGGTACAGGCGGTCTTGTAAAGGCTTATCAGGATAGTATTAAGCAGGGCATTGACACACTTGAGATTGAGGATATGGTAATTACCAAAGACTATTCTTTGACTATTGACCATAAAACAGTAACTCAAGCTCAAAGACTCTTTGCAAGTTTGAATATTCAGGTTTTATCTCAGGATTACTCAGCAGAGGTTAATTACACCCTTGCAATCCCTGAAGATCATGTAGAGCAGTTTGTAAATCAGATGACTCAGATGACAGCAAGCAAAGCTCTTATCAAAGAGCTCTAAGATCTAAAAACATACTCACAAAACAATGTGTGCAAAAAAAGCACCTTAACAGGTGCTTTTAAATGAGATATTCCGCTTAATTTTCATTCATAGCGTTTTCGAACTCTTCCTGCTTTGTAAGCCATTCAAGCTCATTTTCGTCAAGCTCACCACACAAATCAGAGCGGTGAATAGAGAGCTCTTCAACCTTTTCCTTGTTACTCTGATAAAACGCAGGATCAGCAAGCTGCTCGTCAATAGCTGCAATTTCCTTTTTAAGCTTTTCCATGTTCTTTTCAAGCTTTTCAATTTCAAGCTTTAATGGTCTTAAAGCCTGTCTTTTCTGAGCTTCAAGTTTCTTCTGCTCTTTAGATTTGTAGCTTTGATTTTTAGCCTCATTAGACATGCTGATGGCAACTTTGCCGTTTTCTTTATCTAAATCGCTGTTTAAGGCGTCCTTATACTCTTTGTTCTTCTGATTTAAGAAGTTCTGATAATCGTTTAAATCACCGTCAAAGACAGAGCATTTACCATCATCAATAAGCCAGAGTTTATCAGCGATACTCTCAAGCAGGTGTCTGTCATGGGATACTAGAATCAAAGCACCCTTATAGCTTGAAAGAGCAAGAGAGAGTGCCTCACGCATATCAAGATCAAGGTGGTTTGTTGGCTCATCAAGCAGCAAAAGATTAGGCTTCTGATAGGAGACAAGGGCAAGTGCAAGTCGAGCCTGCTCTCCGCCTGACATGGTTTCAACCCTTGCTGTAGCCTTATCACCGCTAAATGAGAATGAACCTAAAAAGGTACGGATATCTTTTTCTTTTGCGTTAGGATCGATTGCTCTTATATGGTCAAGAGCTGACATCTGACCTGAAAGCTGATCTAGCTCATGCTGCGCAAAGTAACCGATTTTAATGCCTTTACCTAAGGTTACAGTGCCATGCACTGGTTTTAGTACACCGCATAAGGTCTTGATAAGAGTGGACTTACCCTGACCATTCTTACCTAAAAGGCCAATTCTGTCGCCTGCAATTAACATCAGATTGATCTTGTTTAAGATGACATTGTTATCATCGTAGCCTGCATCAAGCTCTTTTAAATCCGCAATGATATCTACAGTTCTTTCAGGATCATTAAAGTGAATATGGTATGGAGATTCCTCCTGAGTAACAGCTGTAAGCTTTAATCTGTCGATAGCCTTTAGCATACTCTGAGCCTGTTTTGCTTTAGAGGCCTTAAATCTGAATCTGTCCACGAAATCCTGCATATGGGCAAGGGTAGCTTCCTCGCGTTTGCGATTGGCTTTCTCGTTTTTGATTCTCTGAGCGCGTAATTTCTCATATTCTGAGTAGTTACCTGTATACATTACAAGATGCTCACTCTCAAAATGCATGATATGAGAGCAGAAGGTATCTAGAAAATCTCTGTCATGGGAGATACAAAGGATAGTACCTTCATAATTTTTTAGATAGTTCTCTAAAAAGATGATGGTATCAAGATCAAGGTGGTTTGTAGGCTCATCAAGTAAAAGTGCATCTGACTGGTAAATTAGTGCCTGCGCAAGATTGAGTCTCATACGCCAGCCACCAGAGAACTCCTTTACAGCCTTACCCATCTGATTGTCGGCAAACCCAAGACCGTGTAAAAGGATCTTTGCTCGTGAATCAATGGTCCAGGCACCTGCAATGCCCAGCTTATCTTCGATAAGGGCAATCTTCTCGCCATCATTTTGATCATAGGCTCTCTGCTTTTGTGCTAAAAGCTCCATTACATCCTTATCGCCCTGCTTTACATATTCAAGAGCACTGATATCTAGTGATGGAGTCTGCTGTGAAACAGAGGAGATCTTATAGCCTCGAGGAATAGAGATATTACCAAGCTCAGCTGCAATCTCGCCTTTAATGGCTGCAAATAAAGTGGACTTACCACAGCCGTTACGACCGATAATACCCACTTTCTGACCAGGGAAAATGCTTGCACTTGCGTTTTGCAGAAGGTACTTAGTACCGCGCATGATGGTTACATCAGATAATTGAATCACGATATTTACTTAAATAAAAACAGTGGCAAAAGCCACTGTTTTATAGAAAAATTTATAAAGAAGTGGTGTTCTGAACCAAGGTGATACCGTCTTTTACACGAATGTTTCTTATGGTAACTACAGTATTTGTACCGATAGTTCTTATAATTGAAACATTAAGCAGAGGGACACCTGTTGATTTACATGCTCTAACTAAAGATGGGATAACAGTAGATGAACCGCTGTTTTGAGATACATCCACTCCAGAGCCTACTACAGTCTGAATACCTGCATTAGTTAAAGCCTGGTTGATTGCATCTGTCAGATCTCCGATACAATCCTGAAGTTTGTTTGGAACTACAGTTGGAGCAATATAAATAGGGCCGGTTTCAGATTTTAATCTCTCAGCCTGTTTTAGGGCGATTTTATAAGCTACCTGCTGAGCCACTGCGGTATTATTAGCACCGCATTTTTCCTTTAGAGCAGAGTTTGACTGCTGCTCAAGAGAGTTTGCGTCATTGCTGACAACAAGAGTGGTTTCTTCAGGTTGCTTAAGATTGGTTAAATTCTGATTCTGCAAAGCATTCTCATCTGGAACAAAAGCCTGTGGCAGAGTCTGAACAGTCTCTGTTTCATTCTGAGTATTTGTGCTAGAGTTCTGTGAATTTAAATCATTTAAATTAACTTTTCCTGACACAACATCCTGAACGCTGACCTTTGATAAAGGATTGTCGCTGTTGTTTTGCTGTACGTTGACGGTAGGCAAAAGTGAACTTGTATTAGATGCACCTTCGTTATCAGGTACATAAGGCTTTACAACACCGGCCTTTAAATCATCGTTAAAAGCTTTGGCAACATTTGCGCTTGTAGCAGAGCTAGTTGTCTGCTTGACAGTTTTTCTTTTAGCGCTGGTCTTAGTTGATTTCTTCTGAGTGTTAGCTTTTTTTGCTGAATCATCTAAAATGACTTTTTTGCCGTCAGGGCCTACGGAACTGTCAAAGTAATAGCTATTACAAGCAGATAAAACAAATGCACTTGTTAAAAGTGCAATTGCACACAACTTTCTGGAATTTAGAACTTTAATCTTCATTCTTATAAATCTTATTTTTTCTCGGGGAAACCAAATAAACCTAAGTTGCCGCCTGCAAGAAGATGCATATGAATGTGAGGAACTTCCTGACAGCCGTCTTTACCAACGTTAACGATTAGGCGGTAGCCTGACTCGTTAACACCAAGATCTGTAGCGATTTTTCTTGCTACGATAAAAAGGTGACCTAACATCTGTTCATCTTCAGGCTCTACCTGAGCTACAGAAGGAATTGGCTTGTTAGTAACAATAAGAATATGGTGTTCAGCTTTAGGATTGATATCTAAAAATGCGGTAACCAGATCATCGTGATAAACGGTTTTTGAAGGAATAGTACCATTGATGATCTTTGTAAAAATTGTCTCTTCGCTCATTTAAATCCTCACTAAAATATTTGTCTATGAATCTATTTTTCTTTGATATTCTGATTCTTAATGTTAGCAGGGTAGCATTCATCTGTTTTAATCATTTAATTGCACATTACGATTAAAAGATTGTATTTAAAAAATACATAAGCTAAAACTCTGATAACTTATTATAACTTTCTATTGCCTTTTTGGGTGTTTTATCTGTTAATTTATAACACTATTTTTTTTCGCCATCATCATAGCAATCATCATTTGCATGAGATAAGGCACAGTCACAACTTTTATATCCTTTTTAAGTTCTAAATTAGAATATATGTAACTTTTTGTATTACCAGAGAGTAATTATATTTTCGGCAAAATACAGCTTTCGCATAAGGATGATAAGTTCTGTATAGTTTTTTAATATATTATCATTCTAATATGTACAAAAATACAAGTAAATTATAGTACGTTCTGCTCATAGATAAGAGCATGAGTGTTATGTAGTTTTATAACACAGGCACTCTTTTTTTTTTGCTTAGGTTTATTTGATTTAAAAGATATTTTTTATAATAAAACGACAGTTATTTATCCTTATTCTTATGCGATTGAAAAAGCATTTCTCAGTACAATATTGTATAATATGAGTAAGTTACATATTGAATAAAACATTTTTATAAATTAAGGAA
>JAAYPN010000042.1 GCA_012519775.1 Aeromonadales bacterium
AATAAAAAAGGCCTTATATACATGCTATACAAGGCCTCTATTCGAAAAACTAAGAGATTATGACTTAAGTTTCTCTTTATACTTAACTAATTGACCGTCAACCTTATCGATTAAACCATCAATTGCTGAATACATGCTTTCTGCCTCGTGTTCTGCATGAAGATTGCCACCTGCAACAGCTAAATCAGCTTTAGCAATGTGTGCTAACTTTTCAACAGTAAGAGTTACTGATATAGAGGTAATAATATCACCTTTACGTTCAAGACGCTTAAACTTGTCATTGACGTAATCTTTTAAAGAATCTGTTAACTTAACGCCTACGCCATGAATATTAATTTGCATATTTACTTCCTTAACCTGAACTCATTTTCAGGTAGTGATTAAGCGAGTACTGAAATGTAACTACATCTTAATAATAGGTTGTAAAACGTGATAATTAAAGGTGAAAGGTCACAATTAATTCAAAATAATTAACTTAGTTATCAAATTCGCTGATATATGTCACACAATTGTTCGCATTATCAGGATATAGCACCACATTTGAGTATAAAAAACTAAAGAATAAAAGTAATCTGAACTTTTCTATACCAGTTTTTTACGCTGTGAAGATGGAGCAATATTCAAAGATTCTCTATATTTTGCAACAGTTCTTCTTGCTACATTGCAGCCTTTTTCATTGAGTAATTCAGAAATCTTACTGTCAGACAGAGGCTTTCTTGGATTTTCATTGGCTATGTATTCTTTAATGAAAGATTTAATTGCTGTAGAGGAAGCTGTACCGCCATCATCTGTATTAACACTTGAAGAGAAGAAGTACTTTAACTCAAAGGTTCCCTTTGGAGTATATATGTACTTTGCAGTGGTAATTCTTGAAATGGTAGATTCATGCATCTCAATTTCTGTAGCCACATCATTTAGCACCATAGGATGCATTGCACTTTCACCTTCCTCCATAAAGAGTTTCTGGTGTTTAACAATACAACGGGCAACTTTAAGAAGAGTGCTGTTTCTCTTTTCGATACTTTGAATAAACCAGTTGGCTTCCTGAAGGTGATCTTTAAAGAACTCTTTCTCTTCTTTTGTTTTTGCTGTATTTGCAAGTTGTCTGTAGCTTTCATTGATACGAACAGACATACTTGATACAGGGTTTAATTCTGCTGAATAATTTCCCTGGCTATCTTTAGTTACGATTACATCAGGAATAATAAAATCGTTCTTTTTAGAATCTTTATAGGTACTTGGTCTTGGATTTAAAGAAGTAATTAAGGATATTACATTCTTTAACATTTCTTCTTTAACCGAAAGCTTCTGGCACATTGTTCTAAAATCACTCTTTGTTAAGAGATTGATATACTCAGAGACAAGTTTTAAAGCCAGATCTTTGCATGGAGTGTTATCAGGTAATTCATTTAATTGAATTAACATGTACTCTTGAATGTTTCTTGAACCAACGCCTATCGGATCATAGTGTTGAATTAACTTCAGCGTTACTAAAATATCTTCTGTAGTGGTATCAGGATAAATCTTCTGTACATTAGAAAGAATCTCATCAACTGACTCAACAAGGTAACCTGAATCATCAATTCCGTCGATAATATTCTGAGCGATAAGCTTATCAGCACCCTGTAGCTGAGATAACTCTAACTGCCAGGATAAATGATCTGTTAAAGTTTCAGTGGTTTCGCCTTCATAAACATCATAACTATCAACTACTAAGGCTTTAGTCTGTCTATGCCCTGAGGTATAGTTTTCATAGTCATTGCCAGAGGTTGAATCAGCTTCAGTTAGGTGTTCATATTCGCCTGTTTCAGAAATCTTTCCCTGACTGTCCATACCATCAATTTGAGTATTGTAAACAGATGAATCATCATCAAAAGGATTATAGTCATCACTGTCAAGGTTTTCTTTTTCAGTGATAACATCCAGTGATTCTTCAAGGGATGAAGCTGCAGAATCATCGAGTTCAAGCATAGGATTAGATTCAACAGCCTGAGTTATTTGCTGCTGTAATTCAATAGTAGAAAGCTGCAGCAATCTGATTGCCTGCTGCATCTGTGGAGTTAAAACCTGCGATTGCGCTTGTTTTTGATTAAGCACTAATGAGTTTTTTATTCCTACCATACTTTCTACTACCGTTATGTTGTTTACAAGGAGAAGTCCTTACCTAAATAAACTGCTTTTACCTTATCATTGCTTAATACATCCTGTGCAGAGCCATGAGCAATGATTTTACCTTCATTCACAATGTAGGATTTATTGCAGACGTCGAGAGTTTCTCTAACATTGTGGTCTGTAATTAAAATACCGATACCTCTGTTTCTTAAGTGAAGAATAATCTCTTTAATTTCACCAACAGAGATAGGATCAACACCTGCAAATGGTTCATCTAACAGAATAAATTTAGGGTTTGCAGCTAATGCTCTGGCAATTTCAACACGACGTCTTTCACCGCCTGATAAAGCCATACCAACGCTATCTTTTAATCTTGTAATACTAAACTCTTCTAAAAGCTCTTCTACGCGTTCTTCGCGTTCTTTCTTTAGAAGGTTTGGAATTAATTCCACTACTCCCATTATATTCTGATAAACAGTTAGTTTTCTAAAAATTGAGTTTTCCTGTGGAAGGTAGCCAAGACCAGCACGTGCTCTTGCATGCATAGGAAGTGCAGTAATATCTTGATCATCAATCAGTACCTGGCCTTCTTCAGAGCTTACGATACCTACAATCATGTAGAAGGAGGTAGTTTTACCAGCGCCATTAGGGCCAAGCAGTCCAACAATAGATCCACTTTCTACGCTAAGACTAACGTCTGAAACAACAGTACGTTTTTTATAAGTCTTTTTTAAATGAAGGGCTTTTAATTCACTCATCTTTTTATTTCTTTATTTATTAGAATCTGTTTTTAATTCCTGTGGAATAAAGGTACTCTGTACACGTCCACCCTGATTATTCTCATTGCTTGCTTTTAACTGCTTGGTAATGGTGTTGTATTCGATTCTTTCACCATTAACATGAGAATTATCCTGCCAAATTGTTGCTCTACCGATCAAGATCACTAGGTTCTTTTCAGGTATATATTGAATAATAGCTGACTGAGAACGGATGACTTTATTGTTATCCTGAAGCTGCTTAAAGGTAGCAGGTTTTCCATAAGCTTTAACTTCCTGTAACTTACCGTCTTTGTTTCTGATAAGTTCTGCTTTGTCAGCTTTAACTTCAATCGAACCTTGAGTCGCAATTACATTACCAATGAAAATTGCCTTATTGCTGTTAAAATCAGCAAGCTGCTTCTGAGATACTACATTCAATGGCTTTGAGCTATCTTCATGTAGAGCATTCGCATTAAGTGCAAATAACGATAATAAGATTGTAGACGTTATCTTAGTTATTTTCTGGATAGTATGTAGCATTAGGTTGTCCTTTATAGGTAAGGGTATTTTTACCTACATCAAAAATGAAATCTGTGCCTTCTGTTTTAAATCCTTTGCCGTAAATTGTTACTAGATCTTTTGAGGTAATAACATTCTTTTTAAAATCATAGTGCAGATTCTTAGCTGTAATTCTTTCAATACTTGAATTTTCAAAACCTGGGTAAATCAGAACATTATTATTGATTACCGCTTCTTTATTAGGAATCATTGTTCCGTTTTCACCTTTTAGGTGCCACAGGTTTACTGAACCGTCTTTGTTATAAGAATAGGTAGTAACCAGGGGTTTTTCAAAAACATAAAGCTTCTTATTATCATAATAAGTTGTTTTAGTTGAATACATGGTTTTCTGAATTTTGCCTTCTTTATCGTACAGCGTCATATTTGTATCAGTTGCAACGAATGTAGGTAAAGAAGTTTTATCAACAGTAACACTACTGTTGAAAGATTTTGAATATATATAAATAGAAAGCGAAACCACCAATAAAATGGCTGCTAATAAAATTGATTTATTAGTAACGTTCATCTACAAAACCGCCATCTGGTGTCATGATACCTTTAGCCATTAGAATTAAATCGCATAGCTCTCTCATTGCTCCGCAACCGCCATTTAATGTGGTTACATAATCAGCATGATTTTTTACAAAAGGATGTGCATCGTGGGGACATACTACAACACCTGTTTTTCTGAACATCGGCATATCATTTATGTCATCACCAAAGCATACCGTTTCATCTGGAGAAATTTTTAACTGCTCGCATAACTTTTCGAGGGCAGTGCCTTTATCTCTTTCACCCTGAATAATGTGCTGAACTTTTAAATCCTGCATTCTGCGTTCAGTCAAAGGAGCATTACGACCTGTAATTACAGCACATTCTAAACCTTCGTTTACAAGTGCAACCACACCAAAGCCATCTTTAACATTGAATTTTTTGATTTCATTATTTTGGTTATCGTAATAGATTCCACCATCGGTTAAAGTTCCGTCTACATCAAAAGCTACAAGCTTTACGCAAGATAGTCTTGTAAGTAGTTCTGAATCCAATTTTCCATAGCAGGTGTTTACTTTTAGCATCTATGATCTCCAAAAAAATCTGAGACTTATTATAGCAACAATTATGCCACATTGTGTTTATCACTTTTCAATTTCGTGAATGGATTCCAATCTCAATATCATTTTATAAGCATTTATATGCAGTTTGTATTTGGAAACTTTTTTCATTCATATGTTTTATTTAACATACCTAGGATCTTAAGAAATTTATTCTAGGATCCGCATAAATTAAAGGATATGCAACTGTTACCAGTTGCGATCCCTTGCTGAATTTAATCAGCATAAAATGTTCTTTAAAAATTTGATATATAGATCAATGTGTTAATAAAATATACAGACATTTATTCTGATATTTTGCAATTGTTTTATCCGTAAAATTGGATTTTTTTGTGAAAAGGTTGAAATGTGATTGATTTGAAAGGAATTAATTGATTTATGGTTTTCTGTTTAATATAATTAATGTGTTAAAAATCAAATAATTAAACAAGAAAACCATGGAACAATTATCTCTATTTTTATCAACTCTGTCAAACGATTTTCATACATCTAAAACCAATCTTATTGATATTCTTTCTAAAAAGCATATTGCAAGCCTGTCATACGATACTAAAGCCTGTATAAGAAACCGTAAGTTTTCCTTTGCTGATTATCTGCTTGGTGCTTTAACTATGATGAGTAGTTCAATCAGGGAGTCTGAGTTTACTCTGAATTCTTTTCATATGAACTATAACAGTCATCTTGGTGAAGATTTTAAGATGACTCATAAATGCATTCATAAGCAGCTGGATTCTGAAGAAAGCCTAACTCTGATTAAAGCTCTAGTGGTTCAGGTTATGTCTCTGGTAAGCAAGAGATTAGCAAAGCATATTAAAGCGCATCTAATGGAATCTTTAAAGGATTTACTTTCTCTTTTAAAGGTTAAAGACATTGTTCTTATTGACGGTACAGAACTGGACTTACGTAATTCCTGCGCAGATAACTTTGAGTGCAAAGGAAAAGGCAGAGACCGACTTGACGGCTCATCCGCAAGACCAGGGCTCAAGCTCCATGTTGCATACTCTCTTTGTAAACAAAGCTTTATTTATGTTGAGGTATCTGAAGCTGTTGCCTCTGAAAGAGACAGAGTCTACAGAGAATACCTTCAGGACTGTCTGATTATTGCTGATAGAGGTTACATCGATGAAGAGCTTGAGCAGACTCTTATAAAAGCAGGTGTTCAGTTTCTTATTAAAGGCAGAGCCAATACCAACGGCACAATTGTTGATGCTTATACTGATGACGGTTCAAGAATGAAGCAGTACATTGGTAAAAAGCTTAAAGATATCCCTCATAAGATGAACGTTGATGTAACCATCAGAACCTCAAAGGGAAATACTTTAAGGATTATTCGTCGCTACAATCCTAATGGGAAGAACAGAGATAAAATCTCTGTTATGCGAACAAGTGTCCTTCGCAAGATTGCAGGAGCTAAACAGCTTTACCTTCTGTACAGAATCCGCTGGAACATTGAACTGTTCAACAAAGCAGCAAAGAGTGGCTGTAACCTTAAGAGCATTAACTCAAGTAAGAAGAACATCATTCTGATTTTTATCCTGCTGTCATTACTGGTTTCGCTTATAAAGACTTATTGCGCAGCGAAGACAATGATAAAGCATAAGATTGATGACTTATCCTTACTTAAGGTCCATACATACAATGTCCTATACGAAAAGCTTTTATTTGCCTTTGCATATAGAAACAGATCAACTATATATCAAGTTTTTAAAGAACTTCTCGGTGAGATAGCTCTGTGCTGTAAACGCTCAAAGCCATCTCAGCGAGATCGATTGTTAATTAAAGATCTGCCATTACTTTTGTGGCAGATCGTGAACCAACCAGGCTTTAAAAGAAAAAACTCTTAAGGACCTGGGTATG
>JAAYPN010000043.1 GCA_012519775.1 Aeromonadales bacterium
ATTGTTTCTATCGATACTATACACAGTTATTCTGTTTTTAGCATCTTCAGCTTAGTGGGTCCACACCATTAAGGTAAGCATTATGTACAGAGCACAAAGTAAACTCAGACTTTTCTGTAGACTTACTTATCAGAGAAAGAGATGACTGAATGTAGTCAGGCATCGAGAACATACACTCTCTCTTTAAAGCCATACATTTAATGGCATGCAGCTTTAAATTATCTCTAGATAAAACAGAAGTGAATGAACGAGCTGTTTACAAAGATGATGGGAATATAGATAATTTTGACATGGGATTTTTCTCGTGGTTTATTTTTTTTGTTCAAGTAAAGTATATCGAGGAAAGTCCTATTTTTATTATCTAAATAAGTAAGTTAATTAACTTATCTGCCATTTTCTTCAATTATCCAGTTTTCTGGAAAAATAAGCCTCAAATCAGACTTATTTAGCAAACAGCTAAAAAGCTATCTTATTGTTTTGTATATCAAATTTTAAATAACTTTTGTTTTGTACTTACCAAAAGATTTTCTTATTAATTATCAAATAGTCATAAGATCTTAGGTATGATTTCTTTTTTAAGCTACTTGGTCTTATTTTACTGGTGCAGTAGGTATATAAGAGCATACTTATGCCGATGATACGCGGTATTAAATGGCTTGCTGCAAGAAAAACTGAGTTAAAACTTACAAGATCATTTTATGGTGTCTGTGCAGTTTTATTTATTGTGCTCACATCAGGCATATTTCCTATTTCATCAAGAATATATTTGCAGGGACAGCTTGTGGCTGTAGACAGCTCAACGGCGTATGTCCCATACAGCTCTTATGTAGAAGAGTCTATATTCCCTGATACGAAGTATGTGCAAAAAGGTCAGGTTATAGCAAAGCTACGCTCATATGAGATTGAAAAAGATCTCAATGATGCAAGGTTAAAACTTGCAACTTACAATCATCAGCTTAATGTAATCGGCTTTAATCAGTTCATGCAGGATGAAAGGGTTATGCTTTTAGAATAGAGAGAAAGTAATAAAACAGCAATCTATACAGCCGAGTCTAAGATTGCCAAGCTTCTTATTAAAGCTCCTCAGGAGGAGCATATTGATTTGTGCGATGAAGGGGGAATCAAAGGGCAGTACTTAAGCCAGAATGATCCGCTGTGCATAATATCCAATGATGGAAGTGCAAAAGTTATCGCTTACATCTCTGAGATTGACAGGGAGAGGACAATGTAGGGGATAGTGCGGTATTTTATCCTAGCTATTCATCATTAAGCGCGATTAAAGCTGAGTTTCAAGAATTGATGATTATGTAACCACAGAAAATAAAAACAAAGCCTTTGATGCTAAATACGGTGGCTCTTTTACGATAGTAGGGGAGGACAATCACAGTGTTAAAGGTAACTATTGCATCGAGTTTAAGCTATTAGAGCAGGATAGTTCACTATTTAAAGCTCAGCGAGATGGAACCATTCTTGTATATAGAAAAAATCAGTCTGTATACGTAAAAATATTTAAAAATATCTACTCATTTCTGATCAAAGAGCTCGTTTTCTAGTTTTAAAAAAAAATTAAATAATTGGTTTATAATAGGGCACAATTTTCAAAAATAAGATATAAGTCGTATTTACGCGATAAATAAAATATACAAAAATTAAAAAACAACTCAAAAATCCTTCCCAAAATTGC
>JAAYPN010000044.1 GCA_012519775.1 Aeromonadales bacterium
AAAATTCATATAGAAGGTGAACCTAATTCCTGCTACTGGCGTGATGTAGGAACAATTGACATATATTGGCAGGCTCATATGGATTTGCTTGGTAATTATCCAAAATTCAATCTGCAGAATCCTCAATGGGCATTGCACACTTACTATCCTCCTCTACCTCCTGCTAACTTTACAGATACCGACAACAATGAGTCTCATGTGTCTATGTCTATGATTTCTGCAGGATGCAAAATTGAAGGTGCAACCATTAACAAATCAGTGCTTGGATTCAGATGTACGGCCTGCGATGGTGCAAGCGTAGACGGTTGCGTTCTTATTGGCGATAATTATATTAGTAAAAATGCCAAGCTAAAAAATGTGATTCTCGATCGTAATGTTCAGATTGGCCCTAACTTTGTTTTAGGCTATAACAAAAAGCAAGATCACGATCTGATAAAATCACTGAAAAATTCAATGATAACGTTTTCAAAAAATGGCATAATAGTTTTACCAAAAGGGATAAAACTCGGATTTGACTAAGTGAGGTTTGCGTGAATATCTTATTATTATCATCCGAAGTAGCAGATATCATGAAATCCGGTGGTCTTGCTGATGTGGCAAAGGCTTTACCACTACAGTTACAAGCAGATGGTCACGATGTTCGCGTGGTTATGCCTTGCTATACATGTATAAAAGGATATGATAATTTTCAGGTAATAGGAGAATGTGTCTTAAATGAGACTAATCCAAATCCTGAACTTCATATTCCTTACAAAATCCGCAAAACATACTTAAATAAAGTAGTTGAAGTATGGCTTATTGACTGCCCAAGATACTTCGATAGAACCTCCATGTACGGAGATAATAACGAAGCGTATGCGGACAATGGCGAGCGCTACGCTTTCTTCTCAGCTGCCGCTTTGGACGCCTGCACAAGAATCAACTACTGGTTTGATATTCTGCACTGCAACGACTGGCATACCGGTATTGCACCAATGCTGCTACGGATAAAGTATAATAACGATCCTTATTTAAGACGTGCCCGCTCTGTACTTACCATTCATAACGGAGCTTTCCAGGGAGCTTTTGACAGAAGTCAAATCTCAATTATTCCTGAAATTGCCAATATCTATAACGATAAGATAACTCAAGGCTCCTACATTAACTTCTTAAAATGTGGTGTCTTCTATGCTGATAAAATCAATACTGTAAGCCCAGGTTATGCAGCTGAGCTTACCACCTATTTAGGTGGTCATGGTATGACTCAAAACTACCTGGACAGACAGTCAGATTTATCAGGTATCGTCAATGGCTGCGATTACTCAGACTGGGATCCAAAGTCGGATCAGTTGCTACGAATCCGTTATGATGTTCAGACTATTGATCAGAAAATTCTTGGTAAATACCTGCTGCAAAGAAAGCTAGGTTTTGAAATGGGTGATACCCCATTATACGGAATGGTCGCAAGATTAACCGACCAGAAAGGTATCGGCCTTCTAATCTCAATTTTAGACAGATTCCTAGAGCACAAGGTTCAGCTTGTTGTTGAAGGTACAGGCGATCCTGCTCTGCAGAAGGCAATGCAGGAAATAGCCGATAGACATCCTGGCAAAATGGTATTCCAGCCAGTTTATAACAATACACTTGCCCATCGGATTGAAGCTGCATCAGACTTTTTCTTAATGCCATCAATCTTTGAGCCTTGCGGATTGAATCAGATTTACTCACTTGCTTATGGCACACTTCCTATTGTTCGTGCTGTAGGCGGCTTAAAAGATACCGTTATTGATTATGATAAAGATAAACAGAACGGAACCGGTTTCATGTTTTACGATCCAAACTCAGAAGAGCTCTTGTCATGTCTTCGTAGAACCTTAATTCTTTATCTTGAAGATCCGAAAGAAATGAAACGCATTAAGTTAAATGCAATGAGAGTGCGTTTTAACTGGTCAGATTCCTGCAAAAAATATATTGATTTATATAAGAGTGCTTTAAAAAAGCCAGCGTGGAATTAAGATTTGATTTGTAAAAGAGAGCATTTATATGCTCTCTTTTAGTTAGTATGGATGCCAGTCTAATGTGGTAATTGGAGTATTTGATTTTAATGATGAATCATCATTTTTCACTTCTTCCTCTTCATTACTAGTCTCTACTTTGTATGAACTGCATCGAGCTTTAGATAATCTGTTTTTTAAATCATCTATTGCAATGGCTCGACGAAGCATAATGCCACCTAAGAGGATCTGAACTGCAATAAGTAATGAGATCCTCCCGGACATAAGCTCATCATCTCTTGAATAATCAAGTGAATCAGTTGCAATCTGCATATTTGCCTTCTCATACAGACTGCTGTTCTGAGGACAGATTGCAATCACGCCTGCCCCCGTATTATCAGCATTATTTAATGCTTCAATTAAATCCCTGTTCTCGCCTGTTGAGGAGATACAAAGTGCTATATCCCCTACTCTTAGCGTTGATAATGCAAGTGCCATAGACTGCTTATCAGTATAGTGCTCACATGGAAAACCAAGATTTAACATTCGCGTTTTCAAATCAACCGCAGCAAAATCACTCATACCTTGAGATAAAATAATAATGCGTCTTGACTGACTTATAGCATCAATGATACGGGCTACCTTGCTCTCATCAATATTCTTTTCAAGCAAACTTAATGAGCGCTTGCTCTGAGCAATTACCTTGCTTATAACATCCTCAACTGAATCGCCCTGCTTTACGCCTTCAACTTTGCTGACATGAGTTGTACTTACTATTGAGCTTAAAACAAGCTTAAATGCAGGGAAACCATCTGCTCCGAATCTCTTGCAGAAACGACATACTGAAGGCTCAGAGACCTGTGCTCTTTTTGCAAGCTGAGCTATGTTCTCATTAATAACAAAAGCAGGATCTTTGAGAATGATTGCCGCAATTTTTCTTTCTGATTTGGTTAAATCAGTCTCATTAGCAATTCTGTCTAGGATATTAGTTTCCATACTAAATTAACTCTGCTACTGATTTTACGAAACCATTCTGAACAACATACTGAAGCTTGAAGTCATCATCAAAAATTACAAGATCAGCTATAAAGCCACTCTCAATGCGACCTAAATCCTGAAGACCGATTGCCTTTGCAGGAGCATAGGTTACAGCATATAAAGCCTCATCAATTGAGTAATCACAGCTTTGAATAAGGAATTTCACAGCATCAAACAGACAGATTGAAGTACCTGCATACGAGCCTTTTGCATCAATTAAACCACGCTTGTGATCCACAAAGATTTCGGTACCGCCTACAACAAATGAACTAGGAGGCTTTGACATGCCGGCAATTGACTGTGAATCTGAAACCACATAAAGTCTGTTGCCAATAGCCTGCTTTGCTAATTTCACTAAAGCAGGATGAACATGCTTGCCATCGCCAATGATGCTTGCATATACCCTTTCACTCTGCAGTGTAGCTCCTACAAGACCTGGCTCACGACCTACAGGTGCTCTCATACCATTGAAAAGATGGGTTACATTTTTTACACCTGCTTTAAATGACTGAGTAGCCTCAAAATAGGTGGTAGCACTGTGACCTAGTGACAGTGTTATATGTGAGTTTAAAAGTTCCACCATATTTTTTGCCTTGATAACTTCAGGAGCTACGGTCATATAGGCAATCACATCATGATAGGAATTTATAAAATCAAGATCGGCTTGTGTAAAAGGACGAATATAACCTGATGGATGGAAACCTTTGTGAGTCTGAGAAATAAAAGGTCCCTCAAGATGAATACCAGGACAGATGGTTGGGTGTTTTTCCATAAACTCAGCTACTGCAGTCACTGCCTTAGATAAGGTTTCTCTAGGACCTGAAATCATTGTAGGTACGAATGTTGTGGTACCATGCTGAGTCTGCCAGCGGCGCATCTGCTCTAGTGTTTCCACACTAGGATTCTGAATGAATGAAGCTCCACCGCAACCATTTACTAAAAGATCAATAAAACCAGGACATACATGCATGCCCTTAACATCAATCTCGTCTGCTGTTCCATCTTCTAAGATCTGAGGATTAACAGGTGCGATACGGCGATCCATAATCGCAATTGCTGAAGCATCTACAAATTCCTCGGAAGTAATATGAAGCTGAGCATTTCTTAAAACTGTAACCGCCATAGCGTACCCCTTTTAATCCAATCTATTGAAAGTCTTTTTATTGTTCTTTGTTTGCCTTTAATAAAGCCTTCTTAGCTCTCTTTGCAGCAAAATCTGGTTTACCCTTATTCTTTTTATCTCTTAGACGATTTTTCTTGTGAGGCTTTTTCTCCTCATCTTTAATTTTCTTGTCAAAACCGCCTTTACCGCCGATACTTGCTCTTGAGCGTTTCTTCTCAGATGGAGCTTTCTCTCCTAATGGTTTTGCAGGGAATGTGGCACATACATTCTTGATGGCGCGTTTTTCGATTTCCTTTTGTGTGTAACGCTCAAGCTTCTCTAAAAAGCCGATCTCATTTGCACATACTAATGTAGTTACAACACCCTTTGCGCCAGCTCTAGCTGTACGCCCTGCTCTGTGTACATAAATTGCAGCGTTAGCAGGAATATCAAAATTGTATACATGAGTTACATCAGGTAAATCAAGACCACGGGATGCCACATCAGTTGCAACTAGTACCTGACTGTCTCCATCGTTGAATTTGCGTAAGGCAGCTTTACGCTCAGTCATAGAGGTGGCCCCCTGCAGACTTGCAACCTTAAAGCCAAGCTTACGTAGAGTTCCTTCAAGGCGCTGTAGTCTTTCCTTGGTCTTAACAAAGATAATTGACTTGCCCTGAATTGTGGTAAGTAAATGGGTAATGATCTTAACTTTCTGCTGATCACCTGCAGCATAATATGCTCTAGTTGATAAAAGCTCAGGTAAAACCTCGTCTTCCTCACCACCTGCACCTATGCGTACCTCAAGCGGATCATTTAATACAGACTGTGCAAATTCCTCAATACCAGAACCTTCTAGGGTTGCAGAGAATAACAGTGTCTGGAAACGGTTATAAAGCTCACGAGTGATTTTTGCCACATCATCTCTAAAGCCCATATCAAGCATTCTGTCTGCTTCATCAATTACATACATCTCTACAGTCTGAGTATCTAGCCAGCCCTTTTCGATGTATTCAATCAGACGACCTGGAGTTGCTGCGATAATTGAACTTGGGTTATCTCTTTGAACTTCACGGCTGCCACCACCAATAATGGTGCCTGCAGACAAATCGTTGTAACCCTCAATTAAAGCTGAGCATACGTTTTCAACCTGAAGTGCAAGCTCTCTTGTAGGTTCAAGAATAATTGCTCTTACACCAGGCTTTTTCTCCATGCTAAGCCTTGTGATAATTGGAATTAGAAAGGCTGCACTTTTACCGGTACCTGTAGGGGCACCACCTAAAATATCTGCACCTTCTAATGCTTTAGGAATGACTAAAGTCTGAATAGGAGTTGGATTTTCCCAACCTAACTTATCGATATTCTCTAATAAAAAATCTGGTAACGAAAATTCTTCGAAAAGCATTAAACATCCTCACGGCCCATGCGGGTTGCATGGCACTTTTTGATAAAATCAATTATGTCGATTCTACTCTGGCTATCAGCAGTTTCTGTGCCGTTGAACCAGCGAACAAGCTCTAAATCACTTGCCTCAAGTAAATCGGTATATGCCTTTAAAGTTGCTTCATCGCACTTTGGCAAATCAATTTCAACAAAAGGTAATAACATTAAATCTAGCTCTCTCATACCACGACGAGATTGCCATTTTAATTTTCCACTAACTTCAATCATTAGACTGAAACCACTCCTTTAATAACAGGCCATGGGTCATAATTCTCAAGCTCAAAATCTTCGTACTTGTAATCAAAAATTGATGGAGCCTTACGTAAAATCTTCATGGTAGGCAGAGCTTTTGGAGTACGTGACAACTGCAGCTGTACTTGCTCAAAATGATTCTTATAGATGTGGGTATCGCCACCAGACCAGACAAAATCACCAAGACCTAAATCGCACTCTTTTGCCACCATCATGGTAAGTAGTGAATAGCTAGCAATATTAAATGGCACACCTAAAAACATATCAGCTGAACGTTGGTATAACTGGCATGAGAGCTTACCATTGCATACATAGAACTGATACATGGTGTGACATGGAGGTAGAGCCATCTTATCTACATCTGATGGATTCCAGGCACAGACAATAATTCGCCTTGAATCAGGATTGTTCTTAATCATATCGATTGCATTTGATAACTGATCGATATGACGGCCGTCTGGAGTTACAAAGTCACGCCACTGCTTACCGTAAACTGGACCTAAATCGCCGTTTTCATCAGCCCACTCATTCCAGATACGAACGCCATTTTCCTGCAGGTACTTGATGTTGGTAGAACCTGAGATAAACCATAAAAGCTCATGGATAATTGATTTTAAATGACACTTTTTAGTGGTTACAAGAGGAAATCCCTCCTCCAGATTAAAACGCATCTGTGTACCAAAAATAGAACGGGTACCAGTACCGGTTCTGTCGGACTTATCTGTACCCTCTTCCATGATCTTTTTTAATAAATCTAAGTAAACTTTCACTTGTAGCTCCTAAAATGGCCTTTATTTCTTCTGGTCAATTACTGACATTAAGCCTTGAGCCTGAGCATATTCAGTGTATAAATGCTTAATCTTTACACTTGAATTTAAGGTTAATGCTTTCTTTCCGATTGCCAATAAATCATTCAGATTGATATGGCGTGATATATATTTAACCCGTGCTATCTGTGAATAGTTCATGGATAAATTGGTATATCCTAATGAAAGTAGTAATAGTGAACCCAATGATGAACCTGCAATCTCACCACATACAGATATTGGTTTATTCAATGATTCGGTCTTATCCTTAAAGAATTTCAGACAGCGAATGGCTGCAGGATTAAAGGTATCAAAATACTTTGAAACCTTTGGATTTGTTCTATCTACTGCAAATAGATACTGAATCAAATCGTTTGAACCTATTGAGAAGAAGTCACACTCAGCTGCAAGCTCATCTAAAATATAAGCTACGCAAGGGATCTCAATCATGATACCAAAGGGTGGACGCTTTACAGTCTGCTTGGTTTCATCTTCAATCTCACTAATTGCCTCATTTAAAATACGCTTTACGATTAAAACTTCTTCAAGTCTTGAAATCATAGGTAACATAATCTCAAGATTACCGTATTCAAGCTGAGCCTTTAACATGGCTCTTAACTGGGTCTTCAAAATGTTTGGCTGATCAATGCAAACACGAATACCCCTCCAGCCTAAAGCAGGGTTCTGCTCTTCAATTGGCAGATATGGAAGGCCTTTATCACCGCCCACATCAAGAGTACGCATACATACTGGTAAACCTTTAAACTGGGCTAACAGGGATTTATACCAGAGAACCTGCTGTTCTTCATTTGGCAGAGAGTTACTTAGCATAAAGGAAATTTCAGTACGGTACAAGCCAATACCATCAGTTTGAGCTGATAAATCATCAACCTCGTGATTTAAACCAGCATTAAGCTGAATGTTAATGCGCTTGCCATCTAAGGTAATTCCCTTTTCGAATTTCTCTTTTTCAAATAAATCATGCAGCTGACGAGACTGAGAAATAAGCTGCATGTACTCGTCTACAACAGAGGTGCTAGGATCGACTAAAACCTCAGCACTCTGACCATCAACGATAATGGTGTGGCCATCAACATTATCAATATCAAGATTTACATCAATAACAGCAGGAATACCTAAATCTCTTGCAAGAATCGCTGTATGAGAGCTTGTTGCACTGTCAATACATACGAAACCTGCAATCTTGTTGCGAGGCATCTCTGCAACAAGTGCAGCAGGCATACTCTTTACTACTAAAACAACCGGAGTTGAAATATCGGTTTCTTTTGGTAAAAGATGAACAAGTCTTGTAATCAGAATTGCAGCAAAGTCTCGTATGTCCCTTGCCTTATCTTTGTCGCCAGCCTCTTTTGCAAGAGCGATTCTTTTTTCTGCAATAATCTTAATTGCCGATGCTGCCACAAGTCCTTGTGTGAAGATTTCATTATCAACTTCATCTTCAAAACTTGTGTCATCTAGCATACAGCCATAACCTGACATATAGCCTGATGAGGCCATTTCATGAGAGGATTCCTGAAGACGTAAATTTGCCATGTCCATTTCTGTCTGTAACTGGAACAGAGTCTGATGGAACAGCTCTGACTGTATATCCTTGTCCTCAGAGTACATGATCTGAATGGTGTCAAAGTTTACAGGAGGTTTCCATACAACAGCCTGTGCGATGGCAATTGAACCTGAACCGTTCTTACCCTTAAAGCGCTTTACATTGTTTTCTAAAGACTCTTTTGTAGAACGGTTTACAGAAATAATTGATGCAATCTGTGCGGATAAGGTTATTAAAAAGGTTTCTTCCTGTTCATCAAATAGACGCTTTTCCTTGCACTGAACTACAAGAACACCTAAAAGCTCACCCTGATTGATTACAGGTACACCTAAAATAGATAAAAACTCGTCTTCACCTACATCTGGTAAATACTTAAAGTTTGGATGACTTGGAGCATCTGCAAGATTTACAAGTTCCTGCCTCTCACCAACAAGACCAACTAAGCCTTCACCAATCTGTAAAGAAACCTTACCAACTGATTCTTTTGACAAACCATCTGTTGCAGCAAGTGCAAGCCGCGTTTTACGGTTATTTAGCAGATATAAAGAGCAGCAGTCTGTCTTCATTGTTGCTCTGATTTTTTCCACTAAAAGAGCAATGGCATCTTCAAAAGAGCTCTTTTGAGATACCACTTCAATAATCTGACGTAAAGCAAGTAAAATCGAGTTTTCCTTTACCATGTTATCCCCCAGTCTTATTTCTGTTATTTTTTCGAGGTTCAGCATATTGGCAATTTTGCGGCATAAACAGCGCATATTTCGAAAATACTGATAACACTTTTCTGTAAACATCACGTTTAAATGCAACAACTTGGCGTATTGGGTACCAATAGCTGACCCATCGCCAATCATCAAATTCAGGATGACCTTTGCGACCAAATTCAATGTGGTTTGACTTGTCTTTTTTAAGACACAACAAATACCACTTTTGTTTCTGACCTATGCATACAGGAGTTTCATTCCAGCGCACTAGTCTTTTTGGAAGACGGTACTTGAGCCAGAATTTTGTTGATGCAAGTAGCATTACATCACTGCGTTCAAGACCTAATTCTTCGTAAAGTTCGCGGTACATTGCATCCTCTGGAGTTTCGCCTACATCGACTCCTCCCTGAGGAAACTGCCATGAGTTCTGACGTATGCGTCTTGCCCACAACACCTGACCTTTGCGGTTGCAGATAACAATACCTACATTAGGTCTGTATCCGTCTTTATCTATCACAAAAACCGCCTAGTCTCTAATCTTTTAAAAAGTAACTACCAATTATTGCGAACAAAACCTGCCTAAAAATACCGATCTTGGCTTTTTTACCGCAGATCGGCTCTTTTTTAGCAGCAAATTTGCTACTTTGCCTTAGCAGATTCAGACTTTTCCTT
>JAAYPN010000045.1 GCA_012519775.1 Aeromonadales bacterium
AGAGTTTTGCTATCCGCTTCTTTCAGCTACCATGTCACCATGACCACCTTGCGGTTTTGCTAAGTTTTCCCGTTAGCGGGCAACTTCGGGACTCACACCCTATAGATAATGCTCATGCTGAGCACACTAAAAAAGCACGGACAATGCTATGCCGTGCTTTTATATCAAAATCAAAGTAAAGATTAAGTGTTTTTAGACTCTTGTGCAGTAGAACTATTCTTTTGAAGCTCCATCATAGCTGGAGACTGAGGTAATTCAACTTCGCTATCGTCATCATCAAGATTTGCATCTGTTAATTTATCATCTTCAGAGATTGCAATATCAGTACGATCCTCTCTAAATGCAGTACCTAAGACAATACTCTGTGCTTTACTGTCAATCTGAGGGGCATCAATTCCGCCATGAACAATCTGAGCTAAGGCACGTTCCTGCATACTTACAGCAACATAACGGTTAGCCAAATCACGCATTGCCTGAAGGAATGTTAAATACATCTCTGATGAGTGCATTGAAACGTGTTCGCGGCTGATTAAAGCTACAAGCTCTAGCTGACACTTATCAATATCACGATTTAACTTCTTTGATTGCTTAACTAAAGACTCTACATTCTCGTAATTCTGAGATCCCTTAATTGACTCTAGAACGGTAGCCATACGCTCGAATCTCTTTTGCAGATCGTATAAGGTATCCTTTAACAAACCAGAGAAAATAGTATGACGGTTTGCTACGTGAACTACTGCCTGATCTATTGCATGGTGAACAGACTTAGATGCCTCACGCATATTTGAGAATACTAGGTAGAAGAAGAACTTAGCATCATTAGTACACTCTGTCTTGCGTTTTACTGACAGTAAATCCTGCTCATTGTCCATAGCAAGTGAGTAGTATGCACGACGTTCTGCACATAATGCTTCTACAAGGTTTGAAGACTTGTTTCTTGCCTTACGAAGGGCAAACTCATTATCCTCAAAGAATGAATCAATAGCACGATGCATACATTCTATTTCTCTTAAGAAATGATCAGGTACTGACTGAGCAACAGATGCCAAAATTTCCTTATCATTCTTAGCTGATAAAGAAATAATTGCCTCGTCCTGCTTTGACTTGCGGATAAAGTTTGAATAGATGATGATACCAAATACAAGTGGAGTTATTACCAGTGCAAAACCTAAACCTAAATTAAACAGGATTCCGTTAACTATAAATGCAAATGTAAATGCAGAAATACCGGTCAGGAACCAGCCTGCGATAACTGTTACTACACCTGAAATTCTGTATACGGCACTCTCTCTGTCCCAGGCGCCGTCAGCAAAAGATGTGCCCATTGCCACCATGAAGGTAACATAGGTGGTAGACAGTGGTAACTTCATTGAGGTTGCAACTGAAATTAAAGTAGCTGCAACTACAAGGTTAATTGATGCACGTACGTAGTCAAAAGGAAGAATATCATCACATTTCTTAACTGGGGGCTTCTTGTAATGTACACGAATTACATCAAGATATTTTTTTGGCATTGCAGTGTATACAGTACGTGATACACCTAAACCTAAACGGGTAATGATTCTGCCGATAGTTGAAGCACCAAACTGCTCACGTGAACCAGATACACTTGATGACAGGTTAATTGATGTCTGAATAACCTGACGTGCTTTTTTACTTGTCCATAAGGTAACAGACATGATCACACCTGATAGGAATAACCAGAAGGTTGCAACTGCATTATTCTCATTCAGACATGACATGATAAAACCAGGATCGCCATGACCGTCAGCGGACCAATTGTTAAAGGCATCTAATGCTGCAAGTGGCACACCCACGAAGTTTACAAGATCGTTTCCTGCAAATGAGAATGCAAGTGCGAAGGTACCTGAAAGAATAATCAGTCTGAACAGATTTTTCTTTAGGATAACCATTATCTGACCAAGCAGTGTAAAGAATGTAAAGATTGACCACATAATGGTGTTGATGTTGTTTTCAAGGAAGTCTAACTTCTCTTTATCCATAAATGATGCACCGCGTGCACCTTTAATTACAAGGAAGTAAGAAATTGCAGTCAGTGATAAACCGCAGAATAAACCACCTAAGTACTTTTGAGTAACATCGAATCTGAAGGTAAATAATAATCTGCTGATAAACTGCACCACCATACCCGTAATAAAAGCAATCACAACTGATAATAAAATTGCAGATACGATAGCAGCTGTCTTATCTAATTTAATATAGTTAAATACATCTATTAAAGAGTTATCAGCTGAATATACCTTATATATAGAAGCGAAGGTGGCAGCGCCTAATAACTCAAAGATAATTGAAACGGTGGTGGAGGTAGGAAGACCTAGGGAATTGAAAATATTTAATAAAAGAACGTCAGAAATCATCACAGCTACGAAGATAAGCATAATTTCTTCGAAATTAAACATCTCCGGATGAAGCATACCGCTTCTGGCTATTTCCATCATTCCCGACGAGAAGGTGGCACCGGTGATAACACCTACTGACGCAACCGTCAGAATAACAAAAAATGGAGCAATTCTTGTACCCACTGCAGAATTTAAGAAGTTCGCTGCGTCATTACTTACGCCAACGAACAGGTCTAGAGCAGCAAGTATCAATAACATTACTACTAAAACAACAATTACGGTTTCAAACATAATATTCCTGTTAGTTTATTTTTAGCCACATGTAATTCTATATGTTTACAAAGTCAACATTAAAATACAGTTGATATATTATTTCAATATTCTTTATCTTTTTTATTAAATAATTGTTAAATTCTTGTTAAGTTATTTTTTTTGATGTTTGTCTTACTAAATTTATTTTATAATTATAAATAAAACATATTCTGTTAATTATAGACAAACTGATAATATAATGGTCTGAAAGTTCAACGGCAAAGAAGACTTATCATGGAAAACAATCTTCAAAAAGACATCATCTATTCAAGAATAAAGCAAATGATCATTGATGGTCAGTTTGGTATGGGAAAGAAAATTTCCGAAAGAATTCTTGAACAAACTCTTGGAGCTAACAAGGCACCAATTCGCGATGCATTAAAGAGATTGCAGGCCGAAGGTCTTGTAGTAAGAAAGGCTAAAAGCGGCACCTACGTATTTGCCCTATCTAAAAAAGAACTTTTAGATTTACTCAATTTCCGTTTTGTTATCGAATCTCAGAGCGTGATTTTATCTTTTGCCAACAATCAGGATAAACTGATTGATGAAGTTGAGAAAATCATTCTGAAGATGAGACTTGCTCTTGCCCTCAATCAGGGAGTTGAATATCTGCATCTCGATTCTGTATTCCATGAATCATTAGTTAACCTTTGCAATAATTCCTATTTTATCACCTCATTTGAGCGTATTGCAGCAATTATGGATACAGCAAGAAACTTTTTAGGTAACAACCTTGAGCACATGCAAAAATCCATCATTGAGCATCAGAATATTGCCGATGCCATTAAAGAAAAGAACATCGGTAAAGTGGTAGAACTGCTGCGAGAGCACATACTCCCAGACTTTGGTGCCTACTGGCAGAACTTCAATCTAGTAGATAAAGAATAAGATCTGTTTTACAAAAGATAAAAATTATTAACCAATTTTTAACACTTTCATGTGGCAAATTTTATTCTTTTATGAAAAAATACGCACAGAAAAAAATTAGTCGGTATATTTGGCTTTGGATAAAGCCACTTGCAATGCTGCACAAATGCACTCATAACAGCTAACAAAGCTGAACAGTGGAGGACGCCATGATTTCAGCATGCCTTTTGAAAGAAGATAACCTATCAATCGTTCCAATCACAATAAAAGAGCCACTTCCTGCGGACGTAATTTGGCTTGATGTGAATCAGCCTGAAGATGATGAACGAGCATGGCTTGAAGCTTTATTTGTAGAAGATGTTCCTGAAGAAGACGAAATGGATGATATTGAGTCATCGTCTCGTTTCCGTGTAGGTCCGGACGGTGTACACATTCTTTCTTTATTCCCTCAAAGATTAGCAACCGAAACTCGTGGTGTAAACATGTCATTTACCATGAGAAAGAATTTACTGATTTCATTCAGGGAAGATGATATTTCTATCGTTCGTCTGCTGCGTTACTACATTCGTCATAATAAAGTCGATATTCGCTGCGCTCTTGATATCTTATTGACACTTCAGGATTTAAAAGTAGATCAGTTATCAGATTTAATCGAGGATGCATACTGCACTCTTGAGCAAACATCTGATCAGATAACTGATGATACTCATGTAGAAAGAACTTTAGCAGAGCTAATTGATCAGGCTGAATTAAACAGCCATATCCTGCAGGCTCTACACGATACCCGTAGAGCTCTACGCTTCATCAGAAAGACCTTTGAGTCTTCTTTAGATGATAGACAAGGTAGAGTTGTAGATGAGGTTTTATCAGATATTGAATCTATTCTGCCTCACACCTCATTTATCTCTAACAAGATTAACTTCCAGTTAGAAGCTTCAATGGGCTACACCAATCAGAAGCAGAACAACATCATCAAGATCTTCTCAGTGGCAGCAGTTGTGTTCATGCCACCTACCTGGATCGCATCTGTTTATGGTATGAACTTTAAGTTTATGCCTGAGCTTGAATGGTACTGGGGTTACCCTCTATCTATTGGTCTTATGATTTTCTCTGCAATCAGCACCTATTTCTTCTTCAGAAAGAAAGGCTGGTTATAAGAGCTAAAGTTAAGGTCACATTATGTGACCTTAATTATTTATAGAAGATTCTGCTCTTTTGCACGCTTTACGATTTCTTTTAAAGCGGTAACAGAATCAAAATTACAGCTATCGGCAAGTCTGTAAATTTCCTTTTCCTCAATAAACATTACACCAGATACCTCAGATTGCTGTCTTACAGTGATGGCATCGCCCTTAGCAAGGTACAGATATGCAAATAAATAATGTTTATCTTTTGAAATCTTCAGTGTGCCTAAAGGATGAAATTCAATATTATCTGAATCAGCGTTTACACCTACTTCCTCTAAAAGCTCACGCTTGGCGCTTTCTACTGGATCTTCGCCATGCTGCATGATACCGCCTACTACGGCGTCAAATGTACCTGGAGAATAATCCTTGCATAAAGTTCTAATCTCTACAAGAAACTTTCCCTGTCTATCCATATAGGCAATATATGATGCTCTATGAGGTAACTGCTCCTGACGCATCTGCTTTCTGGTAACGGTTTTGAGAACAGAGTTATTCTCATCAACCACGTCTACTAGTTCTTCACAAGACATTTGATCCTCTAATATTTTTGTAAACTTTGTCTTTCAATTATATTAAAATGTTGTGCAATTTATAATATCAATTTACACCATTGGCAACTAATACTATGAATGATAATGACAAAATAATAAGTCTTGAAGAAAAAATCTCATGGCTTGAAGATCAGCTTGATTCTCAGGGAAAAGAGCTTTCTGCCCTTTATGAAAAATTAGATAAATTAGAACGCCAGTTTAAAGTTCTTTATTCAAAGGTAGGTGATCCTTACGCAACTCGCAGTCAGAAAGACGAAGTTCCACCACCTCACTACTAATTAAAGGAAGTTATATGAAACATATCTTTTCAGCAATTGCTCTATTGTTGTCTTTTGCAGGTCTAAATGGCTGTTCAAGCGGTGAACACACAGTAAATCTTGCAACTCCAACAGAGGTTGTATCAGAAAATGTAAATGGTCCTAAAGTATGTATCGCTGACGTAAGCGACAACAGACTATTTATCGGCAGTGAGAGTCAGCCTAATCTGCCATCAGGTGAAATCCTTTCTAATGATTACAAGGCAAGAGCCTATGCAAGACTGAAAAATACTCTAGGCCAGCAGTCAGGCTCATTATTACTTCCTGAGGATTCATCTGTTGCAGCTTTAGTTAAAAAGACTATCGCTCAGGCTTTTGCTGACTCTGGATTCCAGGTTGTTGAAAACGCCGCAGCTGAAGATACAGATACCATAATTATTGCTATTGATATCAAGCAGTTCTGGACTTGGTCTCCTCTTGATAAAATCAATGCAGATATCTACTCAGATATCGAGCTTGATGTTTATTCTCAGGATGCAAACGGTCAGAAAAAGCTTAATCTGAAGAACAGACAGACTCAAAAGGTTTTAACTGATACTAAAACCTTATACAGAAAGGCAACTGAAGCATCTGTTGCCAACATCTATCACTTAGCCTGCCAAAAGATTAAGACAATCTTCAAAAACTAATCCTAAGGCCTGGCAATTCCAGGCCTTTCATTTCATAAAAAAATTCTCCCAAGCAAAGTTGAGAGATAACACGACTAAAAAATTAAACTGGCGTGTGGATGATTATTTAATCTAATTTACTGTCTAGTTTAATCAGGAACATGTTGATATCACGTTCATCCACAGAATTCTTTTTGAACTTAAGATCAACTGATGCCTTATTACCATCTAGTGTGAATGTGCCATCATCAGGAAAAACCTTATGTAATGGAAAGTCACCAGGTAATATTACAAAAGACTCATATTTATATGATTTACTTAAAACTGATAAGATGATGGTAAACTCAATCCACCATCAGGCCATTAAAGAGCCAGGCGAAAACTTTTCATTGCAGGCTGTATCAGCTGATGGAATCATAGAGAGTATCAAAGTAAAGGACAGGAAATTTATTCTAGGAGTGCAATGGTATCTTGAATACAATTTTAAACAAAATAAATACAGCCAGTTGCTCTTTAAAGCATTCATTGACAACTGTCTTTAAAAACTTGATTTTACACGGACCAGATAGTTTGAATTAGTGCGTTGTATAGCGTTATAATGTGCTAATGTTTTTTTTATTGCTCAAACGATTTTTTATGAAAACTACAGTTTTTACTTTATTAGGTTCATTAGCACTATTAACCAGTGCTTGTTCTTCTCTTCCAGAAAACGCCAGAAAACTTGATTTAAACATAAACTCAGTAACATTTGAGAACGTAAATAACGTTGAAGGTTTCAAGATTGACTATGATGTAAGACATC
>JAAYPN010000008.1 GCA_012519775.1 Aeromonadales bacterium
CCGAATATGCTTGGCGGCAATAGTGCTGTAGACCCACCTGTTCCCATTCCGAACACAGAAGTGAAATGCAGTAACGCCGATGGTAGTGCAACGTACGTTTGTGTGAGAGTAGGTAACTGCCAAGCTTCTATTAAACAAAACCGCAGTCCTTTGGATTGCGGTTTTTGCGTTTCTAGCCTACTGTTTTACCTTGAATTTACCACGCTTTGGCAGTGCCTCAAGCTTTGAAACAATAAGATACGACTCATTAAAGCCTCCTTTTTGCACCATCTTTGGTTTTCCTGTAACTCTTATCCAGGATCGATAGGTGGAAAGACTCCATCGTATTCAAGCAGAAAGCCTGCCCAGGTATCATTTGTGCAGCAGCCAGGTCCTAATCTGTAGACTAAAGGAATTTTCAGATCTTTAAGTTTAGGATCATCGCTTTGAGCATAATTGAATGCTCCTTCAACTACTATGGTCTTATCCTTATAATCATTAAAGTTCATATATATGTAGTTAATTTACGTAATAAAGAGCTTTTCTCCAAGAATTAAGGTATTGCTATCACCTGCATATGACGGTGCCTCAGATAGCAGTAGAATTGAAGATAACATAATAGTTATAGCAAGTTGTTTTAACATACTTTAGTGTGCTTCCTATAATGGCATGTAAGATAAAGGCAACTATGTTAAAGATAACAATACTTGCGCCTGTTGGTCTTTCTTTTAGCATGAGATACGATATCTTTAAAGGTGTTATCAACCTCTACAAATCTGTCTGCATAGGTTTTTGTATTTTTCTGGTAATAAGACTTGCTAGCAGGATCGATAGAAGAGAGTTTTTTCTCAAAGGTGTTGATCTGTGCAATGTAGTTTACTGGTGAGGTCCAGACGTGTTCATCAATTTCAACGTCGTCATCGTCTATTACATCCTGCTTCTCCTCATCCTCAGGCATCATACCTTCTTTTGCTCTTCATCAAGTGTGTTAACGCAATCTATCATCTGCAGTGTATCTATACTCTTATCAAAAGATTCTAAAAGACTTTCACTCCAGGTATCATTCTCACCACCTGTGTAGTAGAGCAGATCAGCGTTTCTGATGGCATTGATGTCTTTAACAGAAGGCTCATATGAGTGCATATCTGAACCTGGTTTTAAAAGCATGATAACGTCTGCTTTATTTCCTGCAACGTGGCTGGCAATATCATAAGATGGAAAATTTGTGGTAACAATAGACAGCTTTTTAGCCATTTCTTCATTACTAAAGAAATCTAAAGCGCATAAAGAAAAAGCTGCAAAAAACTTGATAATTTTTTTTGCATAATCGTCTCTTAATAAAATTAAATATAAAAATTGAATCTTTATTAAGAGGTGATTTATTCTGACTTTTTGACTGACATTGAAAACAGAGTATCTGATTTTTTATTGTTGGTAATAAGAATAAAGGAAATAAATCCAATCACTAAAGTAGTGTTTGATTTATAAAAGGATTGTCTGGTTCAAGACCGTCCTGAAGAGTATTTGTTAGTTACACTAAGAACATGACAGATAACGCAATGCTCATGATCATGACAGTGATGGAATCGCTCCACCTGTGTGAACATTACGTAGAAAAGATTTAATAAAATAAAGCTACTTATAAGCACTAGGGCAAGTAGTTTATTTTTTTTTGCCAAGATGTAAATGCAGCTAAGTAGAAAAAAATTACACGAATCTGTGGCTATATCACGATTTTAAAACTCAATGAAAATCTGTCAAACTTAATCTTTTTTGACTCAAAATAGTTAAAAAAGTCGTTTAAAACTAATTA
>JAAYPN010000002.1 GCA_012519775.1 Aeromonadales bacterium
CCATGGCAGCATTTATCAACCATTGTAGCAGCTACACGACCTGATTTTAAATAATCAGGACCTACAAAGCATAATCTTTTGGTATCTGGTAAATCATTATTCAATAAGATCACAGGCATACCGTTTTCAGATAACTCATCGATACGCTCACGAATTAAAGGAGAGTCTACAGAGCATAGTACAAATGCCTTGCATCCTGCTGCAATCAGCTGATCAATTGCATCTAGCTGTGACTGCACATCCCAACCTTCCTGCTCTTTTAGAACGATATCAATACCTAAGTCTTTAAACTCACGCAGAGCCTGATCGATTCCCTTCTTAATATCATCAAAGAATGGAGAATTGATGCTTGGAATACAAACACCAATGAAATTAATATTTTTCTGTGCGGATAAAGCTCTGCCGGCACGATTTGGAATATAACCTAATTCCTGAGCAAGCTGTCTAATTCTCTCAGAAGTCTTAGCGCTAACCTCATTTTTGTCATTTAGTGCTCTGGAAACTGTACCTATAGATACACCTGAGGCTTTGGCTAAGTCTTTTAATGTTACGCTCATTATATCCTCGATAAAAAACTAATTTCCGTAACCGATTACAATTGCTGTGTTTAATTATCATGTATTTTACATTATTTTTCATAACATTACTGAATAATTGCGTGTTTGATAGCATTTTTGGAAAACGCAAACGCAAATTTGTGCGTTTCAACAAAGTTTCTGCAAATTGATTTATGAAACATTTTGGTAAAATAAAGTATTCAATTTCCTAAAATTTTGCTGTCAATTCTCTCTACTAAATAGCTTATAATTTTAGGTATGAGTAAAGAACAAACTGAAGAAAAGATCTATTTATTATGCGATTGCAATAATTTTTTCGCCTCCTGCGAAAAGATCTTTCGTCCCGATTTAAAAAACAGACCTGTCGCTGTCTTATCAAATAATGACGGCGTGGTCGTTTCTCGCTCATACGAAACTAAGAAACTTGGTATTGCCATGGGCAGTCCCGTCTTTAAAATTCAAAATGAAATCAACCGATATCACATCGTAACTTTTTCATCGAACTTCAATCTGTATCTTGATATCTCAAACAGAGTCATGTCCACCCTTGAGACATTCTGCAAAGATCTGGAAATCTACTCTGTTGATGAGGCGTTTCTTACCTTTGAGAATATGACAGAAGATCAGGTTTTAAATCTTGCCTTTAAAATCAAAAACACCATCCTCTCAAGGATAGGAATTAACATCGGTATTGGTATTGCAAGAACCAAAACACTTGCAAAGCTTGCTAATCACTACGCCAAAAAGAATCAGGATAAAACCAATGGCGTCTTTAGCGTTTTATCTGATCATCAAAGACAGAAGATCCTCCTTGCCTTCCCTATAGGCGAGATCTGGGGAATAGGAAGACGTCTTGAAGAGCATCTGCAAAATGATGGCTATATAAGCTCCTTTGATTTGTCAAAGGCTGATGTGGCAGAAATTAAGAAGCGCTACAGTATTGTAGTTGCAAGAACTGTAATGGAGCTTAATAACATTGACTGCATTGAGAGTGTGGAAAATGGCGACAGTCAAAACCAGATCATGTGGTCAAGAAGCTTTAGAGACAGATTATATGAATTTGACGATGTAAATCAGGCAATTTCAAATTTTACAGCTGAGGTAGCTAAAAAGCTGCGCTCTCAAAAGCTATTTGCCAAAAGAATAACTGTCTTTATAAGAACATCATACTTTGGTAACCAGCTAAAGTATGCAAATGATGCTACCCTAGTTCTTGATTATCCATGTAATGACACCAGAGTTTTAATTGAAGCTTCAAGATTACTTTTACAGCATATTTTCGCGCCAGGCTATGCCTATAGCAAGGCAGGTGTCATTGTGCATGATCTTGTAAGTGAAAGATGCTTTCAGTCTGATTTATTTAAGGAAACACCAAATCAGGATGAATTAAATAAAGCTGACAGGCTCATGCAGACAATGGACTCAATCAACCTCAATGACAAGAACAATATCCGTATCGGCCTGCAAAGTAAATCTGATTTTAAAGAAAATAAGGAAAAGCTAAAGCTCTCACCTAACTACACCTGCTCATGGGATGATTTACCGGAGGTTTTTTAATGAACGGTATTCAATCACAACTGCTTGCGGATATTGAAAAGCACGTAGATAAAGATTACCTCATTTTCTTTGAAAAGATAAATCCTCATGTAAAGGCTTTAGGTGTTAGAGTTCCTATCCTAAGAAAGATAGCAAAGGAATATTTAAAGAAATATCCTCTAAAAGATCTTTTAAATTCACTTCCTGATGATAGCTGCTTTGAAATGCTGTTTATGCAGTGTGTATTTATAGGTTCAATAAAAGATGTAAATACAGCGTTAAATGAGATTAAAAAGTTCCTGCCAAGTCTAAACGGCTGGTGTCTTTGCGATACCTTGTGCTCTAGTTTAAAACTATGTAAAAAACATAAAATTGAGTTCTTCTCGTTTATTGAACCTATGTTTTTACAAAAAGATGAACCTTATACGGTGCGTTTTGCGCTGGTGATGAGTAATGATTATTTTGCAGGTAGTGAGTTTGAAGACAAAATACTATCATATATAAATGATATAGATACCACTCACTACTATGTGCATATGGCCGTTGCCTGGTGTCTTGCAACTTTCTATTGTAAAAATCCAGAGAAATTTACAGCATATCTTGAAAACTGTCCTCTCAATGACAGAACATTTAATAAAACCATCCAGAAAATTAAAGAATCTCTCATTCCATCTGTTGAGCAGAAAAAGTATCTTTGCTCATTAAAGCGCTAGCAGTGCCTTTTAAGCCAGGCGCTTGCATATGAGCACGAAACATCATCTATAAAACAAAGAGATTCACTTTGCATATATCCGTAAAGCTCCTTCATTAACATCGAAGCGATACCTCTGCCTTCTATTGGCTTTGGAACCTGTGTTGTTAATACATCAACTTTATTGTCTACAATTTCGTATTTAAGATACGCTTTATGACCATCTTTAACTGTGTAAAAGATTTTATTATCTTTATCATGTATTACCATACTTCCTCGCTTAACTACTTGAATTAACGTTAATATTTATTATAATAGCATGGACGGAAAGGTGGCAGAGTGGTTGAATGCATCGCACTCGAAATGCGACAGTCGTTTAGGCGGCTCGGGAGTTCAAATCTCCTCCTTTCCTCCATCTGCACCACCAGTAAAACCACGCTCTATCAATGCTATTGAACACACATCTAGCCGTTATATCTTTATAAAGATTAAACGTTTCTTTTAGTATTCACCTACCACTATAAGTTCAATGTAGTATCTATTATCAGCTTTGCAAGGAAAGTAAAAGATTATCTTTATCAAAAATGAAGGCAGCTTACGCTGCCCTCTGTGAATGGAAATTGTTATGAAATTTTATAGAGATTAAAGCAGGAGAGCTCTTAACTGCTCAGAAGATAATGGTGATAGATAAGCTGGGGCAATATCAAATACAGTCTTGCAGCCAACGATCTTCTCGCTGTGTAAACGTGCAATTGCGCGAGTGTAAGCTACGACTACGCTTGCTGTGAACTCTGGGTTTGAATCTAACTTTAAGCTGTATTCAATGATGTGCTTGTGCTCGTTGTTAACACCGGTAACACCAGATCTGATTACGAAACCGCCATGAGGAATACCGCTGTGATCTCTGTTTAACTCTTCCTGAGAGATGAAGTTTACAGTGGTGTCATAATCTGCAAAGTAGCTAGGCATGGTCTTAATCTCATTCTCAACATACTTAGCATCAGCACCTTCCTCTAATACTACATAGCAAAGACGGGTGTGCTTCTGACGGGTTGTAAGCTCTGGATTGCTGCCGCTTCTTACTGCATCTAATGCGCTCTGAACAGGGCAGGTGTACTGCTTAGCATCAGCGACGCCCTTGATCCTACGAATTGCATCTGAATGGCCCTGACTTACGCCTTTGCCCCAGAAGGTGTAATCTTTACCATTTGGTAATACAGCATTTGCATATAGACGGTTTAATGAGAACATGCCAGGATCCCAGCCTGCTGAGATTAAAGCAATGTGACCGCTAGCCTTTGCAGCTGAGTCAACTGCAGCAAAATGCTCAGGGATCTTAGCGTGAGTATCGAAACTGTCGATTACGTTAAAGTATTTAGCTAACTCTGGAGTCTGCTTTGGTAAGTCTTTTGCGCTACCGCCACAAATAATCATTACATCAATCTTGTCTTTGTAATCGACAACATTCTGTGCGCTTACTACTTCAGCGCCAGCTGTAGCAATCTTTAAAGACTTTGGATCACGACGTGTAAATACTGCAACTAACTGCATGTCGTCGCTGTGGTTAATAGCACTTTCAATACCACGGCTTAGATTGCCGTAGCCATAAATACCAACTCTTGTTGTCATCTTAATATCCTTAACAGTACCTGTTAGCACGCTGTATGAACTCATACTTAGAGTTCAATAATTTTTCTGAGCTAAAATGTAGCAAATATTATTAAAACAGTCTATAAAAGATCATCAATTGCACTAAATTTGATCTTTTGCAAATTCAAGCTGTTTATCAGCTCTCTTAACGATGGCAACGTAGGTTAATAGCACAATATTCATAAACAGAGCATAAATAATTGCAGGAATTGTCATTATCTCTGAATTGAATACAAATGGGCTTGAGGCAATAGCGATTGCCTGAGCTGCATTTTGCATTGCAACCTCAATTACGATGGTGCGTCTTGTTTTACCTGACTGTCTGAAAATTCTTGATAGTAATGAAGAAACAGCAACAGCAATAAGAACAAGTAGCAATACACTTAAACCTAACTTATCAAGATGCTCTGCAATCTTGGAATAGTTTTTCAGGAAGTATATGGTAGCTAAAATGATAATTGAAGGTAGTGCAAGCTTTGATAATACCCTCTCAATCTTTAAAGCTACATTTTTAAAGAAGTACTTAGTAGCTATACCTAGTAGTACAGGTAGCACTAAGGTTACAAAATTCTGAATTAGAAGGTTACCTACAGGAAGTGTTACCTTGTTCTGTAAAACAGCACCAGTACCTAGTGACTGAGTGTAATTAACACATAAAGCCATGATAGATGGAAGTGTGAATAAGGTAATTACTGATCCTATTGCAGTTAATGATAAAGCAAGTGCGATATCACCTTTTACCACAAAGGTAAAAATGTTTGATGAAGAACCGCTAGGACAGCAGGCAATCAGCACAAGACCTACAAAGAATACTTCTGGCAGATTTGCAAAGAATGCAATTGCAAAAGCTACAGATGGTAATACAAAGATCTGAGCAAACAGACCTACTAGCATAGAAAGTGGCTTTTTAACTAAAAGTTTAAAATCCTCAAGCTTTAGAGCAAGACCTAAAGAATAGGTCAGCACAGTCAATAGTGGCAACACGATAAAAATAGGATTGAAATGCATTTAGTTACCTCTTGCACTTATCTAAAAAAAACAAAAATCGGAGTATATGTAAATAAAACTATACGGTGAGCATTATCACAAATTTCTCTAGTTTTTTAAACCTCTTTAATTTTGGATTTTCATTTGAAAATTTACTTCAAAAGACAGGAAAAGTTTTTAAAATTATTAACATTTCAGTTGTAAAAGTTTAAAATAATTTTCATTACAAATTATAAATAAATTAACGCAGGACATCAGACGTGAATATACTAAAAAAACTGAGCAATCCTCAGATAAAAGCATCTAAATCGGATAATAAACTCATTCACTACTTTTTATCTAATGGGTTAAAAGCTTGTTCTGCCTCAATTTCTGAAATTTCAGCTGAGTGCGATATCAGCCACGCAACAGTTACACGTTTTGCAAGAAAGTTCGGCGTTGAAACTTTAAAAGATTTTAAGATTGCCCTGGCTCAGGATTTAGGTGCACAGGACAATGACAACCGCGAAAAGAGAACTGCAATCAATTTAAAGGAAAGCTGTGAGACCACAGCTCAGAAGCTGTTGCAGCTAAACCAGACTCTACTCTCTCAGACAGCTGTGGAAATCGGTTTTGAGAGTGTTACCCGTATGGTAAAGGAAATGGTTAATGCCCGACATGTGTTCTTCTTTGGTATCGGATCATCAGGCTTCCTTGCTCGCGACTCTGCCCGTAAGATTGCTCGTATCGGTCTTGATGTACGCTGTTATACAGACTCTCACGAAATCATGACTCAGTCAATTATGACAAACAGTCAGGATCTGGTGATCTATATTTCAAACTCAGGTCAGACTGGTGAACTTGTCCGCTCTGCTGCTATCTGTTCTAAAAAAGGCGCAAAGATTTGTGCTATTACTGCAGAGACCAGCTCTCCACTGTATTCATTTACTGATATTACCATTCTTCATGCTGTGCAGGACTATGATCTTGCACACGGCTATGCTGACTCCCGTTTAAGCGTATTCTTCATTATCGATTTAATCTATATCGAACTAATTAAGATAATTGGTGAAAAAGCTATCAAAATTAAACAGGAAACTCAGAATGCTATCGATTCTTTATCACAAAATTCATACTGATAAAATTATTTTATGACCAGTAAAACATACAATATTTTCAAAAGAAAACTTTTTACAGCTTTTTTGCTAATATTTGTATTATTTTTAGTGGTCAAAGCCTTTTTTGTAAACCAAAACCTCTATATAAACACCACAAAATCTCTTCCCTTAGGTGTTTATAAATTGATTACTGAAATTTCAGCATTAAAAAAAGGCGATATTATTCTCTTCTGCTTAGATGAAAACGTAGCATCAGATGTAAGTAAGAGTGATATTCTCTCTTTTGGCAATTGCCCTTTTGATCTGTCTCCTATCGGCAAGACCGTATATGCTGCATTCGATGATATGGTTAAAATCGATGATAGAGGCATTTTTATAAATGGCAGATACATTGATAATACCAGGCCTTATTATCTTCCTTCTATAAAGCCTCTAATGCTTAATACGATATTAAAAGATGATGAATATATTGTGATTAGTCAGAAGAATAATTCCTTTGACAGCAGGTATTTTGGAATAGTAAAGAGAAAGGATATTAAAGGAAAGCTTATTCCGAAAATGATAATCCCGCAATAAAGCGGGATTAAAGGTAAGTCAGCTAACAGTAAATATTAGTCAACTCTCTTGAATAGTAATGAACCGTTGGTACCACCAAAGCCAAAGTTATTTGACATAGCGTACTCGATATCATGTTTCTGAGCAGTGCCAGCAACTAAGTTGAAATCACCAACTTCAGCTTCTGGGTTCTCTAAGTTAATGGTTGGAGGGCAAATCTGATCCTTGATAGACATAGCTGTAATAACAGCTTCGATTGCACCAGCTGCACCTAATAAGTGACCAGTCATTGACTTAGTTGAGCTCATGCAGCAGTTCTTAGGAGCGTCACCGAAGATGCTCTTAACTGCGCGTAACTCTGATAAATCACCAACGTGAGTAGATGTACCGTGAGCGTTAATGTAGTTAACCTGCTCTGGTTTTACACCTGCATCCTTTAATGCGTGTATCATTGATCTTGCAGCGCCTTCGCCAGTCTCTGGAGTTGCAGTCATGTGATAAGCATCACCTGACATACCAAAGCCAACTAATTCACAGTAGATCTTAGCACCACGAGCCTTTGCGTGCTCGTACTCTTCAAGTACTAGAACACCAGCACCGTCACCTAGAACAAAACCATCACGGTCAACATCCCATGGACGTGAAGAATGTAGAGGATCATCATTGCGGTGTGATAGAGCCTTCATTGCTGCAAAACCGCCGATACCCATAGGGGTAGAAGCCTTTTCTGCACCACCACAAACCATAACGTCAGCATCACCGTATGCAACTAAACGAGCTGATAAACCGATAGCGTGAGTACCAGTAGCACAAGCTGTAACGGTTGATAGGTTAGGGCCACGAAGACCTTTCATAATTGATAACTGACCTGAAACCATGTTAATAATGGTTGAAGGTACGAAGAATGGGCTGATGCCGTGTGGACCACGAGCAGCTAAACCATTGATATTCTTTTCGATAAAGGTTAAACCACCAATACCTGAACCGATCATAGTACCGATTCTATCAGCATTTTCTGGAGTGATTTCAATACCTGAATCGTTGATAGCCATAAGACCTGAAGCGATGCCGTACTGGATGAATAAATCCATCTTACGCTCGTCTTTACGAGCAATACCCCATTGCTCTGCATTAAAGCCTTTTACCTGGCCTGCAATCTTAACAGTGAAATCTGTTGTGTCAAAGCCTTCAACTGGAGCGATACCGCATTGACCAGCTAATAAGTTTTTCCAAGATTCTTCTAAGTTTCCACCAACAGGGCTTAACATGCCCATGCCGGTCACTACAACCCTACGTAATTGCACCGTTGGATCTCCGTTAATGTGTTAAAAAAAAGAATGGAGATGCTAACACATCTCCAGTCTATTTCAAATAATATCAGAAGATGGCGTTACCATCCTGATCAGTCAATCATCAGATTAAGCCTGGTGGTTGTTGATGTAGTCGATAGCAGCCTGTACGGTATTGATCTTCTCTGCTTCCTCATCAGGAATATCAGTCTCAAACTCTTCCTCTAGAGCCATTACTAACTCTACGGTGTCTAGTGAGTCAGCGCCTAAATCATCTACGAAAGATGCCTCAGGTACAACATCTTCAGGCTTAACACCTAACATGTCTACGATAATCTTCTTTACGCGCTCTTCAATATTGCTGTTGCTCATTTCTTTCCTTGATCAGACTGCATTATGCAGATTCTGTCCTTTACTAGTTAAAAACCTAGCCCAATGCTAGGACCTAAAAAAAACTGATGTAATTATATCCGTTTTTTTTTAGTTTTGGTAGTCAAACTACCTTATATTTTCAATAAAAAGTGTTTGATCACATAAATTACAAAAAAAAACGGATAATTACAGCTTAATTGCAGTGTAAACCACCGTTTACATCAATGGTAGAACCAGTGATGTATGAAGCTAAATCTGATGCTAAGAATACTGCAGATGCTGCAATATCATCAGCTGTTGCGGCTCTCTTTAGAGGAATGGTGTTAGTCCATGCCTTTAACTGCTCTTCATTTAGAGCTGCAGTCATATCAGTTGCTACGAAACCTGGAGCGATGCAGTTTACAGTAATACCTCTTGAACCAACTTCCTTTGCAAGAGACTTGCTAAAGCCGATTAAACCCGCCTTTGCAGCTGAGTAGTTGCACTGACCTGCGTTACCATCCTGACCTACGATTGATGCGATGTTGATAATTCTGCCAGCACGCTTTTTCATCATTGGGCTTACACATAGCTTTGCTAACTGTACACAAGCAAATAGATTGCATTGTAATACAGCATTCCAGTCCTCATCCTTCATTCTCATAAATAAAGTATCACGAGTAATACCAGCATTATTTACAAGAACATCTGGACAGGTACCAGCCTTCTCTACTACAGCATTGTAGCAGTCTTCGACGCTTTGCTTATCTAATGAATTCATAACAAAGCCCTGACCGTGACCGTTTAGGTACTCGGTAATACCATCAGCACCCTTTTGAGATGTTGCAGTACCGTATACTGTTGCACCTAACTGCTCAAAAGCCTGAGCAATAGCTTTACCAATACCGCGGCTTGCACCGGTTACTAGTACAACTTTACCTTCAAAATTTAAATTAAACATATTGTTTCCTTTAAGCTAATTCTTCTAATGCTTTTGCAAGTGTAGCTTCGTTGCAAACATTTGCACTGCCTAGGGTCTTGTCGATACGACGGTTTAGACCGCATAAAACCTTATTAGGACCAACTTCAACTAAAGCTTCGATACCGTCTGCTTTTAGTTCCTGGACAGTCTCAACCCAGCGAACTGGCATTGTAAGCTGCTTTACTAAAGCATCGATAATCTCTTCAGCCTTGGTTAAAGGCTTAGCTAGAGCATTTACATATACTGGGATCTGAGCATCCTTAACAGTGATTTCGTGTAAAGCCTTTTCTAATCTATCTGCAGCAGACTGCATTAGTGGGCAGTGTGAAGGAGCAGATACAGCAAGAGGAACTACTCTCTTTGCCCCCATTGCAGTGAACTCTTGACATGCCTTATCAACGGCTTCTTTGTTACCTGAGATAACAACCTGACCTGGAGTATTGAAGTTAGCAGCCCATACCTTTGATGAGTCAGTAGAAACCTTAGCACAGGTATCAACGATAGCCTGATCTTCAAGACCTAAAACTGCAGCCATAGCACCAACACCTGCTGGAACTGCTTCCTGCATTGCCTGGCCACGTAGGCGAACTAGCTTAACTGCATCTTTAAAATCGATTGCACCTGCAGCTACTAAAGCTGAGTACTCACCTAATGAGTGACCTGCAAGAGCTGCTGGCTTTTCAGCCTTAGAGATTAGAACTCTAAAAGCAGCAACAGATGCTGTTAAAATAGCAGGCTGAGTAACTTCAGTCTTATTTAATTCAGTATCAGGACCATTTAGAGAAATGTCCTTTAAGTCATAACCTAAAGCTTCGTTAGCCTCAGCATAGGTATTTGCTACAATTTCATTGTCCATAAAATCTGCAAACATACCCACGCTTTGTGAACCTTGGCCTGGGAAAACGGCTGCATATTTTTTCATAGTCATCTCCTAAAAAAACACAGGTTAATGTGCTTTTTAATTAACAAATCTTGTTAGTAACGAATTAGTGCTGAACCCCAGGTAAAACCACCGCCAAATGATTCTAGAAGAAGTACATCACCACGTTTGATTCTGCCTGTTCTAATACCTTCATCTAGAGCTAAACCAACTGATGGAGCTGAGGTATTACCCTGTTTATCTAAGGTTACAATCACTTGTGACATATCAAGCTTCAGCTTTCTTGCTGTTGCTGCAATGATACGCAGGTTAGCCTGATGTGGAACTAGAAAATCCAGATCCTCTGGTTTCATGTTTCCTTTTTCAAGAGTCTTGTTTACAAGTGAAGCTAAAACAGTAACTGCATGTTTAAATACGTCATTACCCTTCATATATAACCATGAAGAATTAGAAGTATCCTGTCCACGCTTTGGATATGCAAGAGTCAGTAATGGACCGTATTTTGAATCGCCACCCATGTGAACTGCAATGGTGCCTTCTGTCTCTGAAGCTCCAAGCACACATGCTGCTGCGCCATCACCGAATAAAATGATTGTGGTTCTGTCTGTAGGATCACATGCTCTTGACATGGTGTCAGCTGCTACAACTAAAACCTTTTTAGCCTGACCTGACATAATCATTGAGTGAGCTAGTGCATAGCCATAGCTAAAACCTGTACATGCTGCTGCAAGGTCAAATGCAGGACAGTCGCCCATGCCTAGTAAACCTGCAATTTCACATGCAGTTGAAGGGAATGCATTCTGAGCTGATGTGGTAGCACAGATAACTAAATCAATTTCGCTACTCTCAATATCAGCTGCCTCTAAAGCACGCTTTGCGGCAATTGCACCCATGCTAGCTACAGTCTCGTCTGGAGCTGCAATACGTCTCTGGCTGATACCGGTACGTTCCATGATCCATGAATCAGAGGTTTCTACCATCTTTTCAAGATCAGCATTTGTACGGATCTGTTCAGGCAAATAACTGCCTGTTCCAAGAATTCTAGTAAACAAGGAATTCTCCAAGAAAGTCAATAAAACAATTCGTGTATTTTATCAAGAAAACCTGCAAAATCTATGAAGTGCTAAGATTTTTTTAGTTCTTCTTTAATTTTATCTACCAAATTCATAGAAGCACATCTTGCTGCTTCTACCAAAGCTACAGCAACTGCTTCTTTACCTGCGCTTGCGTGGCTCTTGATAACAAGGCCATTTACACCGAGTAAAAGTGACCCGTTATACTGCCATGGAATTAACCAGTCAGGACGGGCAAGCTTTGAGAAGAAACGTTTGATGCCAGGTGCATTTAAAAAGGCTGAGGCTACACCTTCAGCTGATTTTAAAGCAACATTGCCTGTGAAGCCGTCAGTTACAATAACATCAGCTTCATCTGTAAATAACTTGTCAGCTTCGATAAATCCGCAACAATTGAGGTTGTTGTCCTGTTCAATCAAATCGCGGGCTTCCTTAACTAAAAGACTGCCCTTATTGCGCTCTTTACCGACATTTAATACACATACACGTGGTGCGCTTTCATTATAGAAAGCCTTATATGCACAGTGACCAAGTTTTGCAAATGACAGAAGATCCTTGCTGTTGCTGATTGCGTTAGCACCTAAATCAACCATAAATGAGAATTTATTTGCGCCAGCTGGGATCCTTGCACATAATGCAGGTCTTTGTCCTTCTATAACACCAAGGATGTGTCTTGATAAGGCCACAAGAGGTCCTGTACCACCACTTGAAACAATTACATCCGCCTTGTTGTCACGTACAGCCTCAATAGCTTTACGCATAGCAGAGTTTTTGTAACCTTCAAGAACCTTGCGAGGCTCCTCATCCTGAGGAATGCACTCTGACGCCGAAATAAATTCATACGAGTTCTGATCAAACTTCTCAGCTGCAAGAGCGAGCTTTAAACTCTGATTACCAAACACTAATACTTTTAAAGATGGATTAAGCACACAGGCAAACCTTACGGCACTAGCCACGCTTCTTGCATCTACATTATCTCCGCCGGTTCCATCTAGGGCCACGGTAATTGTTTTTTCGTTTTTCACAATTTAAAAAGGGCGTAACGAGACACAGTCCCGACGCCCTTCTCCATAACTAGTTACTTAGAAATATTAAATTACTTCTTGTTTGATGCTAAGAATTCTTTCTTAGACATTAATGGCTTTGCAGGGGTAAGATTTAACTTCTCACCACGGTAGTAGCCACCTTCTGTAATGTTATGACGGATATGAACTTCTTCTGAAGTCTTATCTACTGATAACTGCATTGCTGATAAAGCATCGTGTGAACGACGCATGTCACGACGTGAACGGGACTTATGGTTCTGTTGAACAGCCATTTCTTTGTCTCCTAAAATTACTACTCTGCGGAGATCAAAATCCCCCCGCTAACTTATTTATAAACCAACTTTAACCACATACTGTGGCGATAATCGCAGTATTATACTGATATTGATATTGCATTTCAAGCAAAAAATAACATGCTTATCATTATTCAGTCACACTACACCTTTTTTGCAATAACGACTATATTTTTCCCTTATCTATCATATAGTAAGGATATCTATACAGCACCTTGAAGTCAGGATTTATTCAGCTTTTATAAGAAAAGATTATTTCTTTTCCTTTAATTTAGCTAATACGGCAAATGGATTATCACTCTCATCCTGCTCAATTTCACCGCAGCTCCACTCATTTGTGTGCTCTGAGCATTCAGGATCATCTACATCATGAGAGGTGATATAAGGGATCTCAAGTAACAGACAATCCTCTAGAAAGCCTAAAAGATTGAATGTACCATCTTCATTTAACTCTACAATATCAAGCTTCTCATCAATCTTCAGGCTCTTTGCCTTCTGCTCATCGCAGGTTGATAAAAAGTCGCTTTCTACTACTCTTGTAAATTCCTTCTGGCAGCGCTGACAGATAAATGTAGCCTCTACCTTAACAGAACCTTCAATAGTTCTAAGGCCCTGCATATCAATATAAAACTTGAATTGAGCTTCAACAGGACCGTTTACCCTGGTGCAGCTTTCAGTAAGTCTTGGAAAATAGCTGCTTTCAATCTTGGTGTTGTAGGCTGCTTCCTGACTTGCTAATTTATCGAAATTTACATCTGGTGAAAATGCTAGTTCTGACATATTTCTTTCTCTGATATTTTAAAAAATCTATTTTTTTCAATTTTGGGATAAATAATTATCTTTACTTACATTTTTTTGTATAAACTTAGTAGAGATGTATTTGAATTTATCTTTAAGGTGTCTTATGTTTACAAAGTTTTTGAGTAAATTACTTGTTACCTGTGCAATAGCTTCTTCTTTCACTAGTGTATATGCATATGAGCTAAATGAAAAGTTCAGCACTAAACATTTTGCCGTATATGAAGTTGTTCTTGGCAAGAATGAAGTATTCAACGAATCCTTAAAATATATTATTGCAAAGGACGCTGCAAGTCATAACAAATACCAGACCACAAGTGTGGTCTTCCCATACAGAACTCAGGGATTAAATTCAACTATTAATGAACCTGTACTTGGCATTATTACAACTGAAAGCTACGAAGGTAAAAATAAAACCAATATCGCTTATGACGATTCAGCCAAAACTGCTTCATACGCAGGTATCTACATGACCTTCAAACAGCTGAGCAAAATTGCTGACAACAAATCATCACGTCCTTTGATTGAAGAACTTGTTAATGTTCCAATGGTAATTTCAGATATTCCGCTTTCAATTGTTTCAAAAAACTTTAACAAAAACCTTTTCTATACAGCATCAAGCAATGCTCTTGTTTTTGATTTCCAGGTAATAGACAGCGTTTATTACAAAATGGATAAATTAGAAAAGGTAAATGCTGATAAATGTACTGTAAGTGTACTTGCAATTGCAGACAGATCAGTAATTCGCACACCATATTTCATCAGTGCTCATGGTGCTGTTAACAATATTAACTGCAGAAAATAATCAGAGGTATTTAATTAAATCACCTACTGATGGTAAAAGCATGTCTGGCTTTAGATTCATAAGCGCTGTTCCGCTCCAGACACCGGTCTGAACACCTAAAGACATGCTTTTTGCATTCTGATACATCTTAATATCAAGACCAGAATCGCCAACACCTAAAACATTCATCTCTTTTACATTCATTCTCTGACAGAGAATATGCATCATCTTTGGATCAGGTTTTGATGGAACCTCTGAGCCTGCACAGATACCGTCACAGTAACTGCCTAAAATGGTGGCATCTAATGTTCTTCTGATACCTGCCATCGAACGCCCTGATGCATAACCAATCTTTAAACCTCTATCTTTGATTTTCTTTAATAAAGGTTCAATACCGTCAAAGAGAATATCAATCTGATATGATCGGTTAGCCTTGAAGATCTCACGATAATCATGAGTTACCTTCTCACCTAAGTTCTTTTTATCCTCAGGCATTAAAGATACTAAAGCCTCAGATAACTCAAGACCTATGGTGCTCATAATGGCCTTATCATCAGGTTGAGGAAAACCAAACACATCAAAGGTATGATGGGTGCAGGCTAAAATCTGAGCAATACTGTCTGTTAATGTACCATCAAGATCGAAAACCACTGCCTCAAGATGAGAGCTCATCTTTTCAAAGTTATCATCAAATACAATCTCTCTGCTACCCTCAATGTGAGAGTACTTATCTTTAGTATCAGTCATGGTATCTTTTTATTTCTTAATTCTCAGTGCATCTACAGCAGTCTGTAGTTCATCTGGCAGAGGTCCTTCAACTTTAATGATTGAATTGTCCTTTGGATTCAGGAATGTTATTTTTGCTGCATGCAAAAACATTCTTTTAAGACCGATAGACTTTAATCTCTCGTTAAAATCCTTGTCGCCATATTTCTCATCACCACCTACAGGGTGTTTCTTATAGGCACAGTGAACTCTGATCTGATGAGTTCTGCCGGTGTGTGGCATTGCTGCAACTAAAGTTGCGCCATCTAGAAACTCAACCACATCAAATCCTGTTGAGGATGGAGCACCACGTTTGAAGTTTACCTCAACCATTCTCTCGCCTGAGCGTAATTCATTACGGATTAAAGGAGCATCAACGATTTGTACTCGTCTGTCCCATTTGCCAGGAACAAGGGTAAGGTAACGCTTTTTAACAATTCTCTGTCTGAACTGTTCATGCAGGTGTCTTAGTGCAGATCTTCTTTTTGCTACGATAAGACAACCTGAGGTTTCCTTATCAAGACGATGAGCAAGCTCTAAAAATCTCTGATCAGGCATTAGCGCGCGTAATGACTCAATTAAACCAAACTCAATACCGCTGCCACCGTGAGCTGCAAGACCGGCTGGCTTGTTTACAACCAGAAGATCCTCATTTTCAAAAAGAATTCTGTCTTTTAAATCCTGAACCACATGCAGATTTGAAGATGGAATGGTAACAGGAGCTTCAGTTACAGTTACTGGAGGAATTCTGATTACATCACCTTCCCTTAACTTGTATGATGGGGTTACTCTTCCTTTATTTACACGAACCTCGCCTCTGCGCAGGATTCTGTATAACATGCTGCGAGGAACGCCTTTTAATACTCTAGCAAGGTAATTATCTAATCTCTGACCATCATCATTCTCAGTTGCTGTTTGATAAGTTACTGATTTTGAGACAAGCTGCTTTTCTGACATGAATATTACCTTCTATAAAAAATTTTGGTTATTTTAGCAAATCAGAGCGGTTAATTATCAAAAAATTACTCCTAAGCTCATCAATAATACGACCTTTGTTTTTTATAGATGTAAAAAAAATAAATATAACTACTAAAATTCAAATTAACCTTTTGATTAGAAAAAAAATAAATTTATCTACATAAAAATCAGTCATCAGAAATTTTCTTTGTAGATAGAGCTCAAAATTTCACAAATAATCTACTTAAGGCACCATTTTTTCTAACTTTAAATTTCACTTTATGGCATAATATGCGTGTGGATACGATAACCCCTTTGTTCATGGTTTCTACCCACATTCAGTTAATCTCAAGTCTGCAGGGGATGCCCTGCGTCTGGTTTTAGTTTGGAATAACCCCCAATAAAACTCTGATAAAGATGAAAGATTAAGGTTGCCTTTAAAAAGTACCCCACTTTATAGAAAGTATTGGCGCGTCATTTTAAAGGTGTATTAAAAAACTTGTTTTATAGGATATGAGCTAGGCGTGCGCCTATTAATATGCTCATTGCTTAGCTATTTATTTCATCCTGTAAAACCTAAAATTAGGAAATTTTCTCGTGAAGAGAATGCTTATTAACGCAACTCAGCTTGAAGAAGTTCGCGTTGCGCTTGTCGATGGTCAGAAGCTGTACGATCTTGACATTGAATCCCCACAGCATACAAACAAGAAAGCTAATATCTACAAAGGTACAATTACCCGTATCGAGCCAAGTCTTGAAGCTGCATTCGTAGACTACGGTGTAGATAGACACGGTTTTCTTCCTTTAAAAGAAATCGCACGTGAGTACTACCCTGCTGGCACTAACTTTAATGACCAAGCACAGGTACGCTCAGCATTAAAAGAAGGCACTGAAGTTATCGTTCAGATTGAAAAAGAAGAACGTGGCTTGAAAGGTGCTGCGCTAACTACCTTTGTATCTTTAGCAGGCAGCTATCTTGTTCTGATGCCAAACAATCCTCGTGCAGGCGGTATTTCACGCCGTATCGAAGGTGAGGACAGAACAGAACTTAAGGCAGCTCTAAAGGGTCTTACAGTACCTGATGGTATGGGCGTTATCGTTCGTACAGCTGGTGTTGGCAAGAGCGCAGAAGAACTTGAGTGGGATTTATCTATTCTTACCAAGTTATGGGCAATGATTAAGCAGGCTGCTAAATCAAAACCTGCACCATTCCTGATTCACCAGGAATCAAACATTGCTTTACGTGCTATTCGTGATTATCTAAGACCTGATATCGGTGAGATCCTTGTTGACAGCAAAGACGCTTTCAATCAAATCCTTCACTATATCGAGCTTGTTCGTCCAGAATTTGCTTCAAAGGTTCACTTATACAACGGTGATATTCCTCTATTTAGCAAATTCCAGATTGAAAGCCAGATTGATACTGCCTACAAGCGTGAGGTAAGACTTCCATCTGGTGGTGCTATCGTTATCGATCCTGCTGAGGCTTTAACCTCAATCGACGTTAACTCAGCTAAAGCTACCCGCGGCGGCGATATTGAAGAGACTGCTCTTCAGACAAATATCGAAGCTGCTGAAGAAATCGCACGTCAGTTAAGACTGCGCGACGTTGGTGGCCTTGTAGTTATCGACTTTATTGATATGACCCCATTAAAGAATCAGCGTGAAATCGAAAACAGAATGCGTGAGGCAGTTCGTCAGGATAGAGCCCGTATTCAGTTTAGCAGGTTATCCCGCTTTGGCCTGCTTGAGATGTCACGTCAGAGACTACGTCCATCTCTTGAGGAAAGCAGCTCACACGTTTGCCCAATGTGTAACGGTCAGGGTACCTGCCGTGATACCTCTTCATTAGCTCTATCAATCCTTCGTCTAATCAAAGAAGAAGCTCACAAGGAGAATGCAGGCGACGTATTTGCTATTGCTTCAGTTGAAGTTGCAACATTCATTCTAAATGAGAAACGTGCTGCTCTTGCTGCAATTGAAGAAAGAACACAAACCCGTATTACCATTATTCCAGAGAAGACCTATATGCCTCAGGAATACCAGGTAAACCGTTGTATTCAGACTCCAGTTTCTAAAGAAAGCAACATCAACAGCCTTGAAGTTTTACGCGATTTAGAAAAAGACAATCGTGAGAAAGCTCAAAACTTCCTCGAGAATCCTTACTTAAAGAGAGTTGTAAAGAATGTAAATCCAGGTCTTGAGGATCCAACTCCTGCTATCAATACCGACATTCTTTCATCTACAATGTCTACTCCAAAGGTAGCTCCAAAGAAAGAAGCTCCAAAGAAAGCAAATTCAAGGAACAAGACATCTGATGATTCAATCATCGGTTCAATCAAGTCATTCTTTGGTTCAATATTTGGTGCTCCTGCTAAGAAAGAAGATCCTAAGAAGAAAGGTCAGCGTAACGGTCAGAAGAGAAATTATCAGAACAAGAACAACCGTTCTGATTCTCAGAAGCCCCGTACACAAAGAAACAAGACTCAGAATTCCCGCTATGCCAATAAAGCTGACAAAGCAGAAAAGGCAGATAAGGAAAAGCCAAACAATAAGGCTACTGAGAATGAGCGTCCTTCTAAGAATGCTAAACAGCCACGTAACAACGCTCCAAAAGAGCCACGTGAGAGCCGTACTCAAAAAGAGCCACGCCAGAACAACCGCAAGGCTCCAAAAGAGAACAACAATGCAGCACAGAACAATGCTGCATCAGAGGCAAAGTCAGTAGCAAAGCCTAGAAGAATCAGTACTCCTCCAAAGGCTAAAGAGCCTGTTTCAAAGATTGTGGAAGTAGCTCCATACACACCAGTTGAGCGCACCTACACATCAGAGGGCATGGGTCAGGGTACCGAGTACAACGTTGATTTTACAAACACTCCAGAAGGTCGTTCTTTTGAAGGTCAGAAAGACTTCAAGCATTCAGAGAAGGCAGGCGGTCTACGTGACGTTCAATTAGAAGGTATCGGTGGTATTTCAGAGCCAACAGTTGAGCCTGTAAACTACGATAACGTACCATCAGGTCGTGATTTTGATAATGGAAGTGAGTTAAACGTAACAGGTCGTGCTGGCGGTTTTAATGGAAAAACCTCTGTAGCTGCAACCAAGATCGTTGACACTCAAAGAGATAGAGAGCCATTTACTGAGCAAACTAATACTGCTTCACATTATTAAGTAAATTACTGATACGGCCATAATTTTTTTTTATGGCCGTTTTATTTGCAAAAAAAAATTAACCTCCCCCTCATTTCTTATTTTTATTAAAAAAATACTATTCCAATCAGTACGTTCCCTTATATACTCAAAATAAATAATCAAATGAATAAAATGGTAGAATTATGGATAAATCATTACTACCTAGCATTTACGAATTTATCTCACAGACATACCCCTTCTCGCAGCTTGACTCTCTAGAAAAGGACGCAACTGCAAACAAGATTAAAATCACCTATCACACAACAGGTGAAGAGCTTGATAATGAAAATCTAGCAGGCGCAGGACTCTTCATGATTAGGGCTGGCGTCGTAGAAGAGCGAAACAAAACTGACGGAACACTAAGAGCTCGTTTTGAAGCAGGTGATACTTTTGGTTTTACTCAGATTGATAAGGAAGGAGAAAGTGATTACAAGTTTGTCTTCCTTGAGAATACTCTGCTCTATCTGTTACCTAAAAATGTATAGCACTTTTTAATTGAAAAGAACAAATCTGTAGGACAGTACTTCAATGCCAAAGAGTGGGTGCGTCTATCCTCATCTCACAAATACGCAGATGAACTTGATTCAAAAGAAAAAGGTGCTGCCAATAAGCTTATTGAAACAGTCTGCTCCCATGAACTTGCAAAGGTTGAAAAGGATACCTCCATCTGTCAGACAGCTGTAAAACTTGGTGAGAAAAACACTGATCTTGCTATGGTAATGGAAGGTGACAAACTGCTAGGTATTGTAACCAAATTAGATATTACCCTAAAGGCTGTAGCCAACAGCATGGACATTAACGGTCCTATCAGTGGCATTATGACCACCAATGTAACCACTATTGATGCTCTTGAAATCATGGTGATGTACAACATTAAGAATCTTCCTGTATTGAAAGACGGTAAGGTTTACGGCACTGTATCCACCACAAGTCTGCTGCAGAACACACAGCTTCAGGCTGTGTACCTGTGTCAGGAAGTCTCTAAGGCAAAAGATGTAGATAAACTTGTGGCATTATCAAAACAAAGTTTGCAAATTCTAAGCGTTGTCCTGAGTATTTAAAGAACTTTTATTTGCGTCCCCTGCCTACAAGGGACACCTATGTGGACAGCACCAATATTGTTTCAATTGACTTTGAAACAACAGGTGTAGATCATTATCGGACTATGTTTTATCTATTGGCGGTATTGAAATTAACAAAGGTGCCATCCACTTTAGCACTTCATTTCATTACTACGTGAACAACTCATCCTTTATTAAAAAGGATGCGGCAAACATCAATCAGATAACCCCAAAGCAACTTTTAGAGGGCAAAGATCCGAAAGTTGCGATGCTTGATTTATTAGATAGAATTGCAGGAAAAACCGCCCTTCTTCACTGTCAGTTCATTTAAATAAATTTCATAAAACAGACACTAGGTTTTAAAGCACGTAATCCATTGCCTTTTATTGTTCTTGATACCATGTGTATTGAAAGAAAAATCAATCACAATGACTGTGTAGAAGACGTACGCTTAGTCTCCATCAGAGAAAGAAGAAAACTGCCCACTTATGAAGCACATAATGCGCTTGTAGATAGTTTATCTACAGCTGAAGTATTATTGTGCCAGATTAAAGACATTTTTAGTAAAAGAAGACCTTCTTTAGCTGAGCTGTACAATCGCTCCAGATAAAAACACTTCTGAAATTTAAAAACATTGCTGTATAATGTCACAAGTCAAAATCAGAGCATAAAGCTTTTATTTACAGACACAGTTTTACTGTATCAATCGTGAATACGTAATTTTAAATCTTGGGTTTATCAATCATGAGTAATGCATTAACAAAAACAGACTTTATCTTCCCTGGCCAGAAAAGTGTTTACCACGGAAAGGTTCGTGATGTTTACAACATCAATGATGAAAAGTTAGTAATGGTAGCATCAGATAGAATTTCAGCTTTCGACGTAATTCTACCTGAAGGTATCCCTTACAAAGGTCAAATGCTAAATCAAATCGCAGCTAAGTTCCTAGACGCAACTACTGATATTTGCCCTAATTGGAAATTAGCAACCCCAGATCCAATGGTAACCGTTGGTGTAATGTGCCAGGGTTTCCCTGTTGAAATGATTGTTCGCGGTTACTTATGCGGCAGCGCATGGCGTGCTTACAAGAGCGGTGTTCGTGAGATCTGCGGTGTAAAACTACCAGAAGGCATGAGAGAGAATCAGAAGTTTGAAGAGCCTATTATCACTCCTACAACCAAGGGTGAAATCGGTACTCACGATGAAGACATCTCAAAAGAAGAGATTTTAGCTAAAGGCTTAGCTACTAAAGAAGAGTATGAGACTTTAGAGAAATACACCCTAGCTTTATTCAAGCGCGGTACTGAGATTGCTGAGAAGCGTGGTCTAATCCTTGTTGATACCAAATATGAGTTTGGTAAGCACGATGGCAAGATCTACCTCATGGACGAGATCCACACTCCAGATTCAAGCCGTTACTTCTATAAGGATGGCTATCAGGAGCGTTTTGAGAAGGGTGAAGCTCAGAAGCAGTTATCAAAGGAATTCGTTCGTGAATGGTTAATGGAGAACAATTTCCAGGGTAAGGCAGGTCAGGTTGTACCTGAGATGACTCCTGAGATTGTTAAGTCTATTTCTGACCGTTACATTGAGTTATTCGAGCACATCACCGGTGAGAAGTTTGTTAAGGCTGACGGTGAAGATCTTGCAAAGCGTATTGAGAAGAACGTAACCGAATACTTAACTAAGTAATAATAAAAATCAGGTAATTACATAAGCCTCATTTTATAAGGCTCTTCGTGCGTACCTATGGGTAAAAATTGAAAGTAGAGCACGGCTAGAGCCTTATTCTAAGCTACTTTCTGCCCATTATCACCTCTGTTAGGAAGTGGTATAAAAATATTCGAGCATCCAAG